>JBILPR010000009.1:0-34294 GCA_044373795.1 Algoriphagus sp.
ACAATGGTCCTACCGAGGCGGAAATCGCAGAAATGTTGGAGAAAATCGGTGCATTATCCCTGGAGGAGTTAATCAATCAAACAGTACCGAAAGCTATTCAGCTGGAGCGTCCTCTGAATTTGCCAACTGCAAAACTGGAATCTGATTTCCTAAAGGAATTTAAAACTCTTGCTTCTAAAAACAAAGTTTTCAAATCTTTCATCGGAACAGGTTATTACGACACGATTGTGCCGGGTGTTGTTTTGAGAAATGTGTTGGAAAATCCGGGATGGTATACAGCTTACACTCCATATCAGGCTGAAATCGCTCAGGGAAGGCTGGAAGCCTTGATTAATTTCCAAACGGTGGTGATGGATTTGACTGGAATGGAACTTGCAAATGCTTCATTATTGGATGAAGGAACTGCTGCAGCAGAAGCCATGACCATGCTCTTTGCGGCGAAGCCGAAGGAGAAAAAAAATGCGACCAAGTTTTTTGTTGATGAAAAAGTATTCCCTCAGACTAAGGCAGTTCTTTTGACAAGAGCTGAACCGATCGGAATTGAGCTGGTTTCAGGTCCGATTGATTCTCTTGATTTAACGGATGAAAACCTTTACGGAGTATTATTCCAATACCCGGATGCAGACGGAGCAATTAGAGATTACTCATCGATTGTAGCTGCTGCGAAAGAAAACAAAGTAACTACAGCCTTTGCTGCTGATTTACTTGCATTGACGCTATTAACTCCTCCGGGTGAAATGGGTGCCGATGTAGTCGTAGGTTCTGCTCAGCGATTTGGAGTTCCGATGGGCTATGGGGGACCCCATTCTGCATTTTTTGCAACAAAGGAAGATTACAAAAGACAAATCCCTGGTAGAATCATCGGTGTTTCTATAGACAGAGCTGGGAACAAAGCCTACAGAATGGCCTTACAAACCCGCGAGCAGCATATCAAGCGTGAGAAGGCAACTTCAAACATCTGTACGGCTCAGGTTCTACTAGCAGTAATGTCAAGTTTTTATGCGGTTTATCATGGCCCTCAGGGGTTGAAAAACATTGCTTTGAGAACTCATGGATTGGCTAAGTTGACAGCGAAAGCACTTTCTCAACTTGGATATTCCGTCTCTCCCCAGCAGTTTTTTGACACAGTGAAAGTAAGTTTGGATGCTGAGACTTTGAAAAAAGTGAATGAATTGGCACTCGCTTCTGATCTCAACTTCAGATATGAAGCAGATGGATTGTTTATCACTTTTGATGAGGTAAAAACTCTTTCAGATACACAGGAGGTTGTGAATGTATTTGCAAAAGCAAAAGGAAGTCCTGCTCTGGATATTCAAGGAATGGCAGATTCACTTTCACTCGAATTGCCTTCTTCTCTTTTGAGAACTTCAGAGTACCTGTCACATCCTGTATTCAATATTTATCATAGCGAGCACGAGATGCTTCGCTATATCAAGCGCCTTGAGGCAAAAGATCTTTCTTTGGTGCATTCTATGATAGCATTGGGTTCTTGTACGATGAAGTTGAATGCAACCGCAGAAATGATCCCAGTGACTTGGCCAGAATTTGGTCAGATGCACCCATTTGCACCCATCGATCAGACTCTGGGTTATCAGGAGCTTTTCGATAATCTGAGAACCTGGCTTACTGAAATCACAGGTTTCGCTGATACTTCTTTGCAGCCAAACTCTGGTGCTCAGGGAGAATTTGCTGGCTTGATGGTCATCAGAGGTTATCACCTCAATAATGGGGATAATCATAGAAATATTGCCCTGATTCCAACTTCTGCCCATGGTACTAATCCGGCTTCTGCCGTGATGGCCGGAATGAAAGTCGTTCTTGTAATGTGTGACGAAAAAGGAAATATTGATATTGATGATCTGAAGACAAAAGCTGCCGAACATGCTCAGGATTTGGCTTGTCTGATGGTAACATATCCATCGACTCACGGAGTTTTTGAAGAAGCAATTCAGGAAATCTGTGCGACCATTCACCAGTATGGCGGGCAGGTTTATATGGACGGAGCCAACATGAATGCTCAGGTTGGATTGACCAGTCCAGGCAGAATCGGTGCTGATGTATGTCACCTGAACTTACACAAGACTTTCTGTATCCCTCACGGTGGTGGTGGACCTGGTATGGGACCGATTTGCGTTGCAAGTCATTTGGCTCCTTTCCTTCCGGGAAATCCACTTGTGAAAACAGGCGGCGAGCATGCAGTTTCTTCAATTTCTGCTGCCCCTTATGGTAGTGCCAGCATTCTTCCAATCTCTTATGCTTACATAGCGATGATGGGAGGAGATGGTTTGACGAATGCTACTAAAATTGCGATCCTAAACGCCAACTACATCAAAGAAAGACTGAATGGACATTATCCGATCCTTTACACCGGTTCACAAGGTCGCGCAGCACACGAAATGATCGTGGATTGTCGGGCTTTCAAAGAGGTTGGTGTAGAAGTGGAGGATATAGCAAAGCGTCTGATGGATTATGGGTACCATGCGCCAACAGTTTCATTCCCAGTTGCCGGTACTTTGATGATCGAGCCGACTGAATCTGAGACTAAGGCAGAGCTTGATAAGTTCTGTGATGCGCTACTTTCCATTCGTGCGGAGATTCGCGAAGTGGAAGAGGGTAAAGCTGATAAAGTAAATAACGTTCTTAAAAACGCGCCACACACCGCGACAATGGTATTGACTGGCGAATGGGATCTTCCATATACCAGAGAAAAAGCTGTGTTCCCAATTGCTTATTTGAAGGAAAATAAATTCTGGCCAAGTGTAAGAAGAATTGATTCTGCTTACGGGGACAGAAATCTGGTTTGTAGCTGTATTCCGGTAGAAGAATATGCTAAAGAAGCCGAATTGGCTTAACAGAATCAGATTCCAAAAATAAAGGCTGCCATAGGCAGCCTTTATTTTTTTATACGTTAACGTGTTTTTCGGCGTGGTAAGAGGATCTTACCAAAGGTCCCGACTCAACATATTTTAATCCACGTCTGAGTCCTTCTTCTTTGTAGTGGGCAAACATGTCCGGGTGGATAAACTCGGCCACTTCTATATGCATTTTGGTGGGTTGGAGGTATTGTCCCAAAGTCAGGATATCGCAGCCATTTTCAACCAAGTCATCCATTGCTTTGTAGAGCTCTTCTTTAGTTTCTCCCAAACCCAGCATTATTCCTGTTTTAGTTCTTTTACCGTACTCTTTTGTCAGTTTGATCTGTTCCAGTGATCGCTCGTATTTGGCCTGAGGTCTTACTCTTCGGTATAGACTTCCGACTGTCTCCATGTTGTGAGACACTACTTCCTGACCGCCACTTATCATTCTGTAAAGTGCGTCCCAGTTGGATTTTACATCCGGAATCAATGTTTCAATTGTGGTAGATGGAGAAAGTTCTTTCGTCTGAATAACTGTCTGATACCAAATCTCAGATCCTTTGTCTTTTAATTCGTCACGGTTGACAGAGGTGATTACAGCATGTTTTACTCCCATCAGTTTGATAGCTTCTGCTACTCTTCTGGGCTCATCAGTATCGTATTCAGGTGGCCGTCCGGTGGCTACTGCACAAAATGAACAAGATCGGGTACAAACGTTTCCTAAAATCATGAAAGTGGCTGTTCCTGCACCCCAACATTCCCCCATGTTTGGACAATTTCCGCTTTCGCAGATGGTATGGAGCTTATGCTCATCTACTAATTTTCTAACACTGGCATATTCTTTTCCTACAGGCAACTTTACACGTAACCAATCAGGTTTCTTTCTTCTTGTTGACTCTTCGGAAATGACGGGTAATTCGATCATCAGTTTGACTATTTATCACAAAGGTAATTTTGAGAGGGATAAAACCCAATCAGCATTATTGTCTGAATCCGTAGAAAAAGGTGAAATAAACAGATTGGAATATTTGATTATTTTCTGTGGTGGGAATCAGGGGTATTTCTTTGGTAAAACCCTCCAGCATGTATCCAAGTTCAAGTCCGGTCACATTACTTTTGAAAACCCCAAACTCGAACGATACGGCAGCTTTCACATTTGCGCCAAAGGCCAATTCAGATTGTCCGAGTCCTTCAAAAAGATTGCCGGTACCCAAAATATTGTACCTGCTTTGATGGATTTCTGCGTCATATTGTTCGGATACTGTTTCAACTCGGTTGATTGCATATTCGATATAATAGGGAGCAATTAATCCAAAAGTGGGACCTATAGCTCCCAAAGCGGAAACCTGGACACCTTGATTTGGGGCTTTTTTGAACAGGATTAACTCCCTGCCATATTGCGGGCGAATAGAATAGAGGTAGTTTGATTTTCCAAAAATGTAGCTATTCCCCAAAACTGTAGGATACCTGACCTCTTTTTGGTTTTTGACATTGGAGAGTTCAATGGACCAAAAACTGAATTGGGTATCATCGATTCTGGTTCCCGCTTTGAAAACGAAACCGCCGATTAATCCGCCATTTGTATTCTTATTTATTCCAAAAAGAAATTCTTTGTCGTACTCGTAATTGCCGACATCTTCTCGCTGACCAAATGATTGGGTAATTGAAAAGATAAGGATGAAGGGAAGGATATATTTTAGCCTGCTCATTCGATATGGTCAAAAATATTGCTCAATTTTAGTGTCTGAATGTATTAACTGTTTTTAAAAGTAAGAGTTTATGCCCACTTTAAAAAGTTCGTATTGGTAAGTTAAAGGCAAGCTTAGAGATTAAACTTTAATTTCTGGTTGAAGTCAATTTCATCAAAATTATTTTTACAATATAAACCCAATTAGTATGAGTTACCTTTTTGAAAGTTTCAAAGGCTGGAAAACCTATTGTGAACAGAAAGAAATTTCTCTTCCTCAATCCGTTATCGAATACGAGGTTGACCAAAAAAATGGAGAAGACTCTCAAATAAAGGCTGGATTGCTGAAAGCTTACGGGGTAATGAAAGATGCTGTCAAAACAGGGCTTGAAGAAGATATGATCTCCAGATCTGGAATGATTAATAACGGTGCAAAGAAGGTTTACAATTATCCGGTGGCAGTTTTATCTCCTGAGTTTCAAAAACTAATTTCCCGAGCTTTGGCTGCAAAAGAAGTGAATTCTTGCATGGGCAGAGTCGTAGCTGCACCAACAGCAGGAGCAAGCGGGATTCTTCCAGGGACTTTGGTGACGTTGCAGGAGATTCATAGTTTGTCCGATGAGGACATAGTAGAAGGTCTCCTTGTTGGGGCGGGAATTGCTTTAATTATAGAAGAGAAGGCGAGTTTGGCAGGAGCAGTGGGAGGATGCCAGGCTGAGACAGGTTCCGCTGCAGCGATGGCGTCTGGTGCGATTGTCTATTGCCTGGGAGGAAATACTGATCAGGTTTTTACGGCTGTAGCCATCACGATTCAATGCATGCTCGGATTAGTTTGTGATCCTGTTGCAGGTTTGGTAGAGGTGCCATGCGTGGTCAGAAATGCCAGCGCGGCAGCGATTGCATTCAGTTCAGCCCAAATAGCATTGGCAAATGTCAACTCAGTAATTCCCGTAGATGAATGCATTGAGGCGATGGGCGAAATAGGAGCTTCTATGGAAACCCGGTATAAGGAGACAGCCATGGGAGGCTTGGCAGCGACAATCACTGGTCAGGAAATTTCTAAGAGAGTACTGATTAGTGATATTGAGATTCTTCCTGATTCAAATTCACCCGAATAAGTTTTGAAAAAAGGGGACACTTAAAATCCTGTCAATGCTAAGGGTGAAAATTATCGCCCATAAAACTGCACTCCAAAACATGTGGAGGTAGATATGTCTCTTTTTGGTGCCAAATGAAATCAAAATTAACGTTCCTCCGATTGGGGTGAGGAATATCGGTGTCAGGAAAGCTATTCCCACTTTCCCATATTTGCCCCAGATTGTGACAAGTCTTCGACTTTTCTTGGTAAATTTCGGTTTTGGAAATTTCCTCCTCAATTCAAGATATTTTTTGAATTTGAGTCCAATGAGACTAAAAATAAACACGCTTGACATCATCCCTGCCACCGTGACAAAAATCGTTTCAACAATCCCATAGCCCGCCGCAGATGCGAAGACAGGTCCTGCGATGAATTTGAACCAGCAAAGGAAATAAATCCCCAGAAAAGTGAGGATGGTTTCTGTCATAATAGGAAAAATAAGTAAGAAATGTAACAGGTAAGCAGAATTGCACCTTCAATCATCGAAATACGCATTTTTGTTTTCATTAAAGGATAAAGGAGAAGCGTAATTCCTATCATCCACAGGTAATCCGAATCAATAAATTCCTGTGAAACTCGAATAGGTTTGATGATTGCCGTGATTCCAATAACAGCAAGTATATTCAGAATGTTGCTGCCCAGAATATTTCCGAGGGCCAAATCTGTTCTTTTTGAAAGTGCAGCAATAATTGAGGTGACTAATTCGGGAAGACTTGTTCCGATTGCCACAATTGTAATCCCTATTATTCTTTCAGAAACTCCTAATTCCCCTGAAATTTTTACTGCGTTCACTACCAAAAGCTCAGAACCAATGTAAAGACCAAGGATACCTCCAAAAAACAAACCTATTGCAACTTTCCATGTAAAGTTTTTTGCCTGTTCAACCTCTGTTTCAGCATCCTCTAAAGTGTCTCCAATTCCAGACCCGAGTTTTCTGAACAGGTAGGCATTAAATCCTAAAAACAATGAGAACAAAATTATTCCTTCCCTTAAGGAAATAATTCCGTTGTAGCTGAAGCCATAAAATAAAATAGCTGCAAGTACGGTGAGCAAAAAGTCAAATCTGACATGGCTTTGCCTGATTAAAATTGGATAAAAGAGACCTGTGACTCCAAGGACCAGACCGATATTTGACAAATTTGATCCCAGAACATTGCCAATAGCTATGTCACTATTTCCTTTCAAGGCAGCATTGATACTTACTATTAGTTCCGGCATTGATGTCCCGAGGGCAACCACTGTTAATCCAATTAAACCGGTACTCATTCCAAGTTTGATTGCAATGGAGGTAGCTCCATCCACAAGGATTTTTCCTCCAAAAAGTAGAATTACCAGACCCAAAGTCAAGAGTAAATACGAGATCATGAGGGTCTAGAGTTTTTTCCCAAATGCCAGGTCTCCAGCATCCCCTAAGCCGGGTACGATATAGGAAAGTTGATTGAGTTTTTCATCGATAGATCCAAGCCAAAGTTTGTAAGGCAGTTTCAGGGTTTCTTCTATGTATTTTATCCCTTCCGGAGCAGCGAATAGTGCAGCTATATGAATCATTGAGGGAATGCCATGAGATAGGATGGTATCTAAAGTCCTGATTATTGATTTTCCTGTTGCAAGCATGGGATCAGCAAGGATAATTACTTTTCCTTGGAGAGAAGGAGAGGCATGATATCCAAGATTGATTTTAATTTCCCCGCTTTCGTTTTCATCCCGAAATGCCCCTATGAATCCACTTTCGGCTTCGTCAAAGAAATTTAAAAAACCTTGATAAAAAGGTAGGGATGCCCGCAAAACGGAAATCAGTACTAATTGGTTGTCTGGTGTAGAAATAATGGTCTTGGCTAAAGGCGTTTCTACCTCTATGACTTTATAGTCAAGGGATTTGGAAATTTCATATGCTAAAATCTCTCCGAGACGCTCAAGATTTTTTCTGAATCGTAACCGATCATTTTGAATCCTGATATCCCGCATTTCAGCCATGAATTGATTGGCGACAGAAGGAGTTTCTGATAGAATAAACATAAAGCGAAGTTAAAAGAAAACCCGGCTCTTTTGAAGCCGGGTTTGTTTTATGGATTGTGAAATTTTATTTGACTTCGAAGCTTGATCTTCTTGCTAGTTGTCTCGCTTCAGCGGATGATTTATCCACACTTGTATCCTCTCCATACCCTTTGAAGGAAAGTCTTGAAGATTCAATGCCTGCTGAAATCAACATGTCATATACTGCTTTTGCTCTTTTTTCAGAAAGCTTAATGTTGTAGTCTTCCGGACCTAATTCGTCTGCATATCCCTTCACTTCAAGCTTTACTCCAGGATTTCTCTTCAGGAAGTTTGCGACAAAATTTGCAGATGAAATAGAATAAGAAAGAGGCTTATCACTGTCAAATGCAAAATAAACATTCACATAATTTTCGTTGATAGCTTTTTTGAAGTAGTCTGCCTCTTCTTTAATTTCAACTGATGGACATCCTCCTAAGGAAGCTGATCCAGGTGTGAATGGGCATTTGTCTAAATGATCTGGTGTACCGTCGTTATCTGAATCAAGTGTTACTCCTGAGAAATTGACTCTTGCGCCCGCCGGTGTATTTGACTCTTTATCCAAATAGTCTGATACACTGTCACCGTCAGAATCTTTAAGCAGATCCTTGATCTCATTGATTGCACTCGCAAGTTCAACCTTAGTAGCGTATTTGTCGGCTGCTATGTACCAATCTGCATGCTCTTCCTGCTTCCCGAGGTAAATATTCAATCCTAGTGTTCCTGTCCACCAAGTACCGGTTGCGTGGACATAGTTAATTTCTGGTTGAAAGGGTCGTCCAGGTGAGTTGAAGTCCGTGCCATCAAAAGTGAACCTTTGTCTGCCATTGACAATCATACTAATGTCACCTTCTAAGGAAACGCGATTTGACAACTTGAAGAGTGTTGCAACTCCAGTATTAATGGTGTAGACATGATCAGGATCATAATCATTAATTGGTCGCACGTCATTTTTAATATAACCTGCACCCCCACCAAAAAAACCTAACACTGTCAATCTTCTGCTAAAAGTTTCAAAATTCAGAATTCTGCCCCAATTAAATACCCCTTGTAAGCTGATATTTCCATAATTGGTAGAGAATTCAGGACTATTTCCCTTAGCTTCTGAGAAGGTACCAATTCCTCCCGTTCCTTTAACCCCGAATTTTTCATTGAACATGTACCTTACTCCTAAATCAAAATGACCGATGTTCAGAGTGGGAGATAGATATCCTGCAGTTAATGGGGCCATTGCCTTATTAAAGCCAGCATTTGTTTCCATTGACCATCTATTAAAATCTTTTTGTGCGTAACCGAAGTTCAAAATTCCTAACAGGAACATGAGCATTAAATATTTTTTCATTCTAGGAGGATTAGGAGGATTAGGAGGATTAAAGAACAAAAGTAGGGAAAAATTTCTTGGGTTTTTCTAAGTCCTTTTAAACAAAAAAAAGCCCGGTTTTTCCGGGCTTTCAAGTTCTATATTTAAGTAGAATTACTTCACTTCGAAACTAGCTCTTCTTGCAAGTTGTCGGGCATCTGCAGATGATTTGTCTACACTTGTGTCTTCACCGTAACCTTTGAAAGACAATCTCGAAGCATCCACACCTGAAGCAACCAATAAATCATAAACTGCTTTTGCTCTGCTTTCTGAAAGTTTCATGTTATAATCTTCAGGACCTAATTCGTCAGCATATCCTTTGATTTCCATTTTAACTCCCGGATTTCTTTTCATAAAGTTGGACACATAATTTGCAGCACTTGCTGAATATCCAAGAGGTTTTGCGCTGTCGAAAGCATAATAAACGTTTACGTAACCATCATTTATTGCTTTCTTCAAGAAATCAACTTCTTCTTTTACTTCCTCAACCGGACAGCCTCCTGTAGATGCTGCTCCTGGAAGGAATGGACATTTGTCTAGATGATCAGGAGTACCGTCGCCGTCAGAATCCATTGTGGTTCCTGCTGAATTTACTCTTGCCCCAACTGGAGTGTTTGGCTCTTTATCCAAATAATCAGGAACACCATCACCATCAGAATCTTTCAACATGTCTTTAATTCCGTTGATCTGAGTTGCCAATTCTTCTTTAGTAGCATACTTATCAGCCGCAATGAACCAGTCAGCATGTTGCTCAGATGATCCAAGGTAAAACTGAAGTCCTAATGTACCTGTCCACCAAGTTCCGTTGGCTCCGTAAAATCCGTTATCCTGGCTAGGTCTGATTACAGATGCTCCGTCGAAAGAAACTGTCTGGCGACCGTTTAGGATCGTGCTGATATCACCTACCAAAGCAATATTGTTAGAAAGTTTGATTTGTGGGGTGATTCCGAAGATGAAGTTGTATACATCATCGGTGAAGTCGTTGTAGAGATTTTCTTCTGGATTAACATTACCGATTCCGGCTCCACCATGAAGAAGTAGACCAAAAGATCTACTGAATGATTCGAAATTCATGATTCTGCCAATATTGGCAACACCTTGAAGATTTAATCTGTAGTATTTGGTGTTGAAACTTGCTTCTCCTTCCGCTTCTTTGAAAGATCCGAATCCGTAGTCAAGTTTAAGTCCGAATTTCTCGTTGAACATGTAACGAGCTCCGAAATCAACGTGTCCGAGATTAAGGGTTGGAGAAAGGTATCCTGGTGTCAAGGGCGCCATTGGCTTGTTAAAGCCGCCATTTACTTCCAGTGACCATTTGTCGAATTCGCTCTGGGCATTAGCAGAAAATGCTAAAGCTCCGGCCATAAGTGTTGATAGTATTAATTTTTTCATAACAAAAAATTTTTGTTAAATTTTAAGTGTTTGATTGAGATGATTACAAATTTATAAACTTTTAACTTACAGCAAATCTAGATGAATTATTTAAATCACAATTGACGTTTAAAAATAATTTAATTTTTTTCGATGTATGTATGTTGTTTTGCTATCACATAATTGATGCCAAAATGAAATTATTATTCGACTTGCTTAATCTCCAAGGGGTTTCCGGAGATGAATCTGAAACTTCAAATTTCTTAGTAGACCATATCATTGGACGGAAAAACGAATGGGATGTTTTGCCAGAGGTTTTTTATGGGGATGATTTTCATGACTGCATACTGTTGAAATTTGGAGTGCCTAATACAGCAATTTTTTCTCATATGGACACTATTGGTTTTATGTCAAGATATGAAAATCAATTAGTTGCAATCGGGGGCCCCGAAATAATTCCCGGAACAAAGCTAGTCGGAAAGGATTCTTTAGGTTTGATTTCCTGCAGATTAAAAGGAGATGAGGAGGGTCTTTTTCATGATTTTCCCAGAGGAATTGAGATCGGGACTCGGCTATCTTTTGATCAAAATATCAGAGTAAATGAAGATTTTATTGAAGCGGCTTATCTGGATAATAGATTAGGGCTTTACACTGCTTTAAAAATTTGCGAAAATCTTCAAAATGGATGGGTTGTATTCTCAACTTACGAAGAACACGGAGGAGGTAGTATGCCATTTTTACTGAAGTTCATCCAAGAGAATTCTCCTGTTCGACAAGCTTTAATCGCTGATATTACCTGGGTTACTGAAGGCGTTAGACCACATGAAGGTGTTGTTATTTCAATCAGGGACAAGTTTATCCCGAGGAAAAAATTTTTAGACAAGGTAATTTCTCTTGCGACAAAAAGTGGTATTCCATTTCAATTGGAAGTCGAAGAAAGTGGAGGAAGTGATGGGCGAGAAGTTCAATTTTCTCCCTACGCGATCGATTGGTGTTTTATCGGAGCTCCTGAAGAAAATGTTCATACGCCGGATGAAAAAGTTTCTCTGGGAGATTTGGAAGCGATGATAAGAATGTACAAATTTCTCATGGATCGACTTTAAATTTAATTGAAATGAAAATTACCGTTAAGGAAAAGACATTCGAAGTTTATTTATGCAAATCTGAAGTCAAGAAACGAATCAATCAACTTGGGGAGGAAATTACCCGAGATTTTCAGAATAAGGAAGTTGTTGTTTTGGGAGTCTTGAACGGTTCCTTCATCTTCATGGCAGATTTGTGTCGAGAAATCAATCTTCCATTGATCTGCACATTCGTAAAACTGAGTAGTTATCAAGGCACAACTACAACTGGACAAGTTCGATCCATTCTTGGTCTAGATTCGGACTTGAAGAGAAAGCATGTTATCATTATAGAGGATATTGTGGATACGGGTATCAGCATGGAATACCTGCTTAAAACAATTTCTGAGTATCATCCTGAAAGCATTGCCATTGCAACTTTGTTATTTAAACCAGAAGCTTTTCGGTTTAAATACAAAATCGATTATGTCGGTTTTGAAATTCCCAATAAATTTGTGCTCGGTTACGGCCTTGATTACGACGGTTTGGGAAGAAATCTGCCGGACATTTACCAACTCAGCAACACTTAATTAACAACATTAAGAATGTATAATATTGTATTATTTGGCCCTCCAGGAGCTGGAAAAGGCACTCAAAGTGAAAAATTAATTCAGAAATATGGGCTAACTCATCTTTCTACCGGAGATTTGTTCAGGAAACATTTGGGGGAAGGGACAGAGCTGGGACAGCTTGCCAAAAAATATATGAATGAAGGCCACTTGGTTCCGGACAGAGTCGTAATCCGAATGGTTGAGGAGAAAATCAATGAAACTAAAAATACCGAGGGATTTATTTTTGATGGGTTTCCAAGAACCACGGCACAGGCTGAAGCGCTGGACGAAATGCTGGCTCACCATGCACTATCCATTTCAGGTATGATTGCCTTGGATGTACCTGAAGAAACTTTGAAGATCAGAATCAAAGAAAGAGGAAAAACTTCCAATCGGGTGGATGACCAAGACGACGAAAAAATAAATACTCGTATCAAGGTCTATCTCGACGAAACCTTGCCAGTGGCTGATTATTACTCAAAGCAGGGCAAGTTTCAGAAAATCAATGGAGTAGGGGAGATCCAACAGATTTTTAAAGACATCACTTCGGTAATTGATAGTTACTGATTGGCTATATTTTGCTAATTTTGCAATCCAAATCTTTGGCTAGGCTGGGAAGCTTAGCCTTTTTATTTTAAAAAAAATGGCCGATTCAAATTTCATCGATTATGTCAAATTCTGCTCCAGATCTGGTGCGGGAGGTGCTGGAGCTATGCATTTCCGAAGGGAAAAGCATGTGCCAAAAGGAGGTCCTGACGGAGGAGATGGAGGCCGGGGAGGCCACATTATACTCAGAGGAAGCTCCCAAATATGGACTTTACTCCACCTCAAATACAAAAAACATGTCATAGCTGATTCCGGAAAAGGTGGTGAAGGAGGAAGAAGGACCGGAGCAGATGGAAAAGATGTAATCCTGGAAGTCCCTTTGGGTACAATAGCCAAGGATGCCGAAACTGGCGAAAAGAGATGTGAAATTACGGAAGATGGTCAGGAAGTAATCTTAACCCGCGGAGGAAGAGGTGGACTTGGAAATGACCATTTCAAAACTTCAACAAATCAAGCGCCTCATTATGCTCAGCCGGGAGAGTCAGGAATTGAGGAATGGATTATCCTTGAATTGAAATTATTGGCAGACGTTGGTCTTGTCGGCTTTCCAAATGCGGGTAAATCAACTTTGCTTTCTTCGATTTCAGCAGCAAGGCCTGAGATAGGGGATTATCCTTTCACAACCTTGGTGCCAAATCTTGGTGTTGTAAGTTACCGTGACGATAAGTCATTTGTAATGGCAGACATTCCTGGAATTATAGAAGGTGCTGCCGAAGGGAAAGGGCTTGGAATCAGGTTTTTGAGACACATAGAGCGAAATTCCATTTTGCTTTTCCTAATCCCAGCCGATGCGCCTGATATTCAAGAGCAATACAATATTCTTCTTGGGGAACTCGAGAAGTACAATCCAGAGCTGCTTGATAAAAGGAGGCTCTTGGCTATTTCCAAATCCGACATGCTGGATGAGCAATTAATGAAAGAGATGGAAAAAGAACTTCCGAAGGGCATTCCTCATTTATTTATTTCTTCAGTTTCTCAGATGAATCTTGATAAATTGAAGGATTTGATATGGAAGGCGATTCATTAATCGCAGTGTGTCAGATTGTCAGTAAAAACAGGCTGGCAACAATATTGTAATTCCGAAAAAGCCAACTAGAGGGTATCATTAATCATGAAAAATAAGGAACGAGTGGATTCAGAGTCCAATAAGAACGAGGAGCAAGCACTGGATGAAACTTCTGCAGGTAATTCACAAGAAGCAACTACAGATTCATCAAGTGAAATAGCCGAGCCCATCGAAAGAAAATTGGAGGGTGAAGTTGCTGAGTTGAAAGACAAATACCTCAGACTCTATTCTGATTTTGAAAACTACAGAAAAAGGACTTCCAAAGAGAGGCTGGACCTGATTACAACTGCATCTGAGGATGTTTTGAAGGAATTAATCCCTGTTGTTGATGATTTTGAGAGAGCTTTTAAAGCAAATGAATTTCAGGAAGATGCTGTCAAGGTCCGCGAAGGCAATCAACTGATTTTTCATAAACTTCTCAGAACTCTTGAAAACAGAGGCTTGAGACCGATGGACAACTTGATTGGAAAACCTTTTAATCCGGATACTCAGGAGGCAATTACTTCAATTCCTTCTCCAAGTGAAGATATGAAGGGAATGATAATCGATGTTGTAGAAAAAGGATATATACTCGGCGATAAAGTAGTTCGATTCGCCAAGGTAGTGACAGGAGCATAATATTATGGCAAAAAGAGACTATTACGAGATATTAGGCGTCACCAAATCCGCGATCCCTGAAGAGATCAAGAAAGCCTACAGAAAACTGGCGATTCAATATCACCCTGACAAAAACCCGGACAATCCCGAGGCTGAAGATAAATTCAAAGAAGCTGCCGAGGCCTATGAGGTCTTGAGCAATCCTGAGAAAAAGCAGCGTTACGATCAGTATGGTCATCAAGGCGGTGGCGGAAGTGCAGGCTATGGCGGTGGCGGAATGAATATGGAAGATATTTTTTCCCAATTCGGTGACATTTTTGGAGGAGGGGGAGGAGGAGGATTTGGTTCATTCTTCAGTGGCGGTGGCGGTGGTCGTCGCACTAAAAAAGGAACAAATCTCAGGGTAAAACTAAAGCTGAATATTCAGGAAATCTCAAATGGCGTTGAGAAAAAGATAAAGGTTAAACGTCATGTTATAGCTCAGGGAGTCACCTTCAAATCTTGTAGTACCTGTCAGGGTTCCGGACAAATCAAAAAAGTCGTCAACACCATGTTGGGACAAATGGTCTCTGCCAGCACATGTGCCGTCTGTGGCGGAAGTGGCCAAATTGTCGATAAAAAACCCGCTGAAGCAGACGCAAGAGGCTTAATTGTCAGAGAAGAGGTGATTTCGATCAATATTCCCGGTGGAGTTGCAGAAGGAATGCAACTGAGCATGTCCGGAAAAGGAAACGAAATTCCAGGTGGTATACCTGGTGATTTGTTGATTGTAATCGAGGAAGTTGAAGATCAAATTCTCCAAAGAGATGGGAATAATGTTATTTTTGACTTGCATGTTTCTTTTGTTGATGCGGCACTTGGAGCTTCGATAGAAGTCCCTACAATCGATGGAAAGGTAAAAATCAAAATAGATCCGGGCACTCAAAGCGGAAAAATGCTGCGCCTCAAAGGAAAAGGAATAAAAGATATCAATGGATACACCAGAGGAGACCAATTAATCATGGTCAATGTCTGGACACCGGTTCAATTGTCAAAAGAAGAAAGACAAATCCTCGAAAACCTTCGGGAATCTGGTAATTTCAAGCCTGATCCGGGAAAGTCAGACAAGTCATTCTTTGATAAGATGAAAGAGTTTTTCTGATTGAAACAAAGCCGGAAGCAATTCTGGCTTTTTTTATATTTTTAAAAAACCTTTTCCAAGTCGCCTCGTACCCTATCTCTATGCTGAGAAAATTGTGTCTGCTTTTTCTGATTGGCTGGGGGAGCGTGAGTATTAGTAAAGCACAACTAGTAAGAGAGTTTAGAGCGCCTGAAAAGATGGGTTTCGAAATGGTTCATTTGGAATTTTCGACCTACAAAAGCACCACCCAACTCAAAAGAATAAAATCGTCGGAGCCTGTTTACATCCACGGCCACTTGGCTAAAACTAATATTCTCCCGGTTTTTTCTCACCAAATCCGAAATAACATTTTGGAAACTTCTCTCTCTCACAAGAATGTAGAGGCAGAGAATCTAGGCAAAAGTATTACTTCAAAACTTTTTTCCAGTGTAGAAGGAGACTTTGACCATAGTTGGGATTTGGGATTGACCTCCAACTTTCTTTATCATTTGGATTTTAATCTGGGCATGGGCAAAGCCGATTTCGACTTGGCCCTTCTTCCGGTTTCTCAAATGAAAGTGAAAAGTGCCAGTGCTGATGTTTTAATCCATTATAGTACAAGAGATCCTAATCAAGTTGAAATGGACACCCTTTTGGTGACGTTAAATATGGGTTCGGTGGAGATTCAAAATGCCAATTTCACGAATGCCAAAATGATGATTTTTGAAGTTAATTACGGTTCGATCGACCTTAATTTTTCTGAAGGGATGCCATCATCTTGTCAAGTGATTGCAGCTGTTGGTGCCGGAACTCTCAATCTTCACCTGCCCCCTGATTCATTTCCGATCAAAATTAAAATGAAGACAACTGCGATGTGCAGAACCGCTCTTCCCAAATATTTAAGATCAATTGATAAAGAAACCTTTGTGACAAGAGGTTATAAACCATCAGATCCAAGGCTTCTTGAGTTAACAATTGACGTAGGAGTAGGCTCTTTAACTGTCGAATAATCCCTGCTTTTTTGTCAATGCTAAAAATCGAAAAACTTAATAAATCTTATAGCAACAGTAGAGCGCTCACTGATCTGGATTTATACGTTCCGAAAGGAATAATCTTCGGCCTTTTGGGCCCCAATGGAGCTGGAAAAACAACACTGATTCGAATTATCAACCAGATTATTGAAGGAGATAGTGGTACAGTCCTGATTGACGGAAAACCACTATCATCTGACCATATCAGTCAAATAGGGTATTTGCCGGAAGAAAGAGGCCTTTATAAGAAAATGAAAGTCTGGGATCAGATGATCTACTTCGCAAGATTGAAAGGCTTGAGCCAGCAAGAGGCAAAATCAAGAATCAACCAGTGGTTGGAAAAACTTGAAATGTTGTCTTGGAAGGACAAAAAAATCGAGGATTTGTCAAAAGGCATGGCTCAAAAGGTCCAGTTTATTTCAACAATCATTCATAATCCTGCGCTTTTGATATTGGATGAGCCTTTTTCCGGCTTTGATCCATTGAATGCTGAAATCATTAAGGACGAAATCCTGGGGCTAAAAGCCAGGGGAACAACTGTTATTCTGAGTACACATAGAATGGAATCTGTCGAGCTCCTGTGTGATCGGGTGGCGATGATCCATAAGTCGAGAAAAATACTTGATGGTACCATCAAAGAGGTAAAATCGAGTTTCAGGCCGGAGGTTTTCAGTGTTAAGCTGGACAGTCTTACCAAAGAATTGCCAGAAGAATGGATTGCCAAAGTGTCGGAGGATTCTTACCACTTTTTATTGCCCCTCAGTGGGAAAATGCCTAATGAATTATTGTACGAGTTGATGCAATATGGCCAGGTCAAGCAGTTTGAGGAAGTAACTCCCAGCATGGAAGAAATTTTTATCCACCAGATCAAATCCGCCAACTATGAATAAAATCTGGCTTGTCATTCAACGGGAATACCTTTCCCGGGTAAAGAAAAAATCATTCCTGTTGGCCACATTGCTCACTCCCCTGATATTCCCGGCTATCATGGGAATTTTTGTCTGGATAGCGATGGAGGAAAAAGAAACCCAGTCCCTGCGAATCATCGAAGTAGTGGATGAAAATAAATTATTCTTCCTCGAAAGCTCCGAGCAATACGCTTTTTCTTTTTCTGGAAATGATCTGGAAACGTCTAAAGAGATGGTCCAAAATGGAGATCGATACGGGTTCCTTTACATCCCGAAATTTGATTTGAAAGAGCCCATCGGGATCGTCTATTATGGGGAAGAGAACCCAAGTATGAACTTGATCAGTTATCTGGAAAATAATCTGAAAAAGAAAATTGAGGAACAGCGGCTTTTTGAAAGCGGAATTGATCCGAAAATCATCAGTGAGGTAAGAACAAAAGTAGGAATCAAATCAATCACGCTTGATGCCCAGGGTGAAGAAACAGTGAGCGATGCCACGGTCAATTATGCGCTAGGTTTTACCTCCGGGATTTTGATTTATATCTTCATTTTCGTTTATGGCAATCAAATCATGCAGGGTGTCATCGAGGAGAAATCGAGCAGAATAGTAGAAATTTTGGTTTCCTCGCTCAAGCCTTTCCAGTTGATGATGGGAAAAATCATCGGAATTGGCGCAGTGGGATTGACTCAGTTTTTAATTTGGGTGGTGCTGATCGGTACACTTTCTTCAGTTGTAATCGGTGTTTTGGGAATGCAAATGCCGCAGCAACAAGCCCTGGAAATGGCAAGTCCGGAAATTGCTGAAAGCATGCTTCCCGGTTCTGACATGGCACAAATCTTTCAGGTAATCTCAGGAATCGATTTCATTGGTCTTACGCTCAGCTTTATTTTCTACTTTTTGGGCGGATACTTGCTTTATGGGGCTCTTTTCGCAGCGATAGGTTCCGCTGTTGATGCTCCATCTGATGCTCAGCAATTCATGCTGCCTGTCACTATCCCATTGATAGTAGCCTATATGGGTCTTTTTGTTTTCGTACTGAATGATCCAAATAGCAATGCTTCTTTTTGGCTTTCCATCGTACCACTTACTTCACCGATTGCTATGATGGGCCGGGTCAGTTACGGAGTTCCTTGGACGGACTTGGCGCTTTCGATGGGATTACTGATCGGAGGATTTTTATTTACGACCTGGATGGCGGGAAAAATTTATCGGATTGGAATCCTGATGCATGGAACCAAGCCTACTTACAAGACACTCTGGAAATGGATCAAAACCAGTCATTAAAATAAAATCCGGGTTTTGCCCGGATTTTTTTCTTTATCTGAGGTATGCAGATAGCATCCAAACAACTTTTTCTTTAGCCGTGATGTAGTCACTCATTAGCGATGAAGTCCCTTCGTCTCCCAGTTCATTGGCCGTGTTAAGAGTGTCACGCTCCAGCTTTAGCAGGATGTTGAGATCGTTTCTGACAATTTCTACCATATCGATATGATCTTTTACCTCCATTGCTTCTCTGATCTCAGCATTGTCGATGTATTCCTGGTAAGAGGAGTAAGGTCTTGATCCGAGAGTCAGGATTCGTTCTGCTGTTTCGTCCACACCCAGATTTGCGGCTGTGTATAGCTCTTCAAACTTTGCGTGAAGCTCGAAGAAATTAGGGCCTGAGACGTTCCAGTGGAAGTTTCGAAGGTTTTGATAGTAAATCTGGTAATTTGCAAGAAGCTCGTTTAGCTTTTTCACTAAAACCTGGCTTTCTTCGATTTCTAATCCTATTGCTGTCCTTTTCATATTTTCTGTTGTTATTTTTCTAAATCGTTGTACATTAAATTTACCTATAAAAGACGGGCTATCCCAACAGTTATTTTCTATGTCTCAGACATACTATCTATGAGATTGGGAAGTTAGTAACGTTAGTAATTCTTGTTTGTTTGATGAAAAACCGATTTCAGGACCTCACATCCCTCGACTTATACAATAATAAAAATCAGGTAAAATGGCTGGTTATTCTGGTTTCGATTACAATAGGCGGAGGATCTATCTGGTATACGAACAGGCTGGTTGAAGAGCTCCGTGACCGGGAAAGAAGGCAAATAGAATTGCTTTCAAGCGCCTTGGAATATGCCGCCACCACTGCCGAAAACCTCACTTTTATCAATCAGGAAATCATCCAGCAGAATTATTCTATCCCTGTGATCATGGTGGATGCGGATGAGAACCCACTCGAATTCCGAAATATCAGATTTAAGAAAAACGCCAACGCGGAAGATTCAGTCAAAACTCTCCAACGTGAACTGGAAGAGATGCGTGCTGAGTACGAGCCAATTCTGCTCCAGGAAGCGGATATTCTGGTTTTCTACCGCAATTCAGAGTTATTGATTAACCTAAAATATTACCCTTACATTCAATTAGCGGTCATTTTACTTTTTGGAGCTTTGGCATATGCACTTTTGAATCAAAGTAAAATCGCCGAGCAAAACCGGGTTTGGGCA
The DNA here is from genome assembly GCA_044373795.1 of Algoriphagus sp. Classification (GTDB taxonomy): domain Bacteria; phylum Bacteroidota; class Bacteroidia; order Cytophagales; family Cyclobacteriaceae; genus Algoriphagus. The sequence goes on from JBILPR010000009.1 coordinate 19,912, forward strand.
GGTCTTACCAAAGAAACAGCACATCAACTTGGAACCCCTATTGCTTCCTTAATGGCTTGGATCGATTACCTCCGAAATTCTCCAGTATGGGATGAAAACAAGGAAATCATCCAGGAAATGGACAAAGATGTGGTAAAGCTCAGAATGGTGACGGAGCGATTTAGCAGTATTGGAAGCAAACCGGTAATCAAGCCGGAAAATCTTTACGAAGTGATCGAAGAATCGATCAACTACCTGAGGCCCCGGATTTCTACGAAGGTTGATCTTTTGATTAATGCTGATTCCAAGGATTTGGAGGCAATGATGAATAAACCACTTTTTGAATGGGTAATCGAAAATATCTGTAAAAATGCAGTCGATGCGATGAAGGGAAAAGGTACAATCACGATTAATGTCTTACAAGACAGCGACAAGTATGTATTGGTCGATATCACCGATACAGGTAAAGGCATGGATAAAAACATGTATAAAAGGGTGTTTAATCCGGGATTTACCACCCGCCAGAGAGGGTGGGGATTGGGATTGACACTTGCTAAACGGATCGTGGAAGGCTACCACGGTGGAAAGATTTTTGTCAAAACCTCAGAAGTCGGAAAGGGAACCACTTTTCGCATCGCCCTTCACGGCAATCACGAGGGAGCTTCGCAGTTTATTACGGAAGGGATTTTGGAATATTGAAATCTAGAACCAAGATACAAGAGGCAAGAAACGAGATTGCAAATAAGTGGAATAGGAAAGCTGCCAGCCAGAAATTTGAAATCAGACTTTTTTATAATAATTCCTGAGAAAGCAAGAGATATGTAATTAACTCTTCCGCTCGTATTTCGCATTTCGTATATCTTATTTCAAAAATGGCTTTCCGTCATTTTTGCCTACCTTTGCCCCCTGAAAATCATTACCCATGACGTTGCAAGAAGAGATCCAGAAGCGCAGAACCTTTGCCATTATTGCCCACCCGGATGCAGGAAAGACCACTTTGACGGAGAAGCTTTTGCTTTTTGGAGGAGCGATCCAAACAGCAGGAGCGGTGAAATCCAATAAAATCGATACTGCCACCAAGTCTGACTGGATGGAAATCGAAAAGCAAAGAGGTATCTCTGTGGCTACTTCGGTGATGGGTTTTGAATACAAAAATATCAAAATTAACCTCCTAGATACACCCGGTCACCAGGATTTCGCCGAGGATACGTATCGCACTCTGACGGCAGTCGATTCGGTTATCATGGTCATTGACTGCGTAAAAGGTGTCGAGATCCAGACTGAAAAGCTGATGGAAGTTTGTCGCATGCGAAATACGCCTGTGATCTGCTTCATCAACAAACTCGATCGTGAAGGCCGGGATCCGTATGAATTGCTTGATGAGGTGGAGACCAAATTGGGTATCAATGTTCGTCCGCTTTCTTGGCCGATTGGAATGGGAAAAGGTTTCAAAGGAGTTTACAATCTCTACGACCAAAACCTCAATCTTTTTACTCCGTCTCAGCGAAAATTGAGCGATGATCGACAGGGATTTAAAAACCTGGAAGATCCGGAACTGGACAAATTGATCGGAGTCAATAATGCAAATCAATTGCGTGAAGACGTCGATCTGATCGAAGGAGTTTATCCTGATTTTGATGTGAATGAGTACCTGGAAGGAAAAATCGCTCCGGTATTTTTTGGTTCCGCAGTGAATAACTTTGGCGTAAATGAGATGCTTGATACTTTTATCAAGATTGCTCCGGCTCCGAAGAGCCGAAATACAGACATTCGCGAAGTAATGCCCAATGAGCCTAAATTCTCAGGATTTATCTTTAAGATCCACGCCAACATGGATCCAAATCACCGAAATCGAATTGCTTTTTTGAGGATTTGTTCAGGGACGTTTGAGCGAAATAAACCCTACACTCATGTAGGCGGACCGAAGCCGTTGCGTTTTTCCAACGTGACTCAGTTCATGGCCCAGGATAAAGAAATCATCGATGAAGCTTTCCCGGGTGATATTGTCGGTTTGTACGATACCGGAAATCTGAAGATTGGAGACACGCTGACGGAAGGTGAAAACATGCAGTTTATCGGAATTCCAAGCTTCTCCCCGGAGATTTTCCGCGAGGTGATTAACAAGGACGCGATGAAAACCAAACAACTGGAAAAAGGTCTCAAGCAATTGATGGAAGAAGGAGTCGCCCAGCTTTTTACCTTTGACATGGGTTCCAGAAAAGTTGTCGGAACTGTCGGCCAACTTCAGTTTGAAGTAATCCAATTCAGATTGAAAAACGAATACAACGCCACTGCCGAGTTTGCGCCGATGAACCTGTTCAAAGCGTGCTGGATTTCGAGCAAAGATAAAAAGCAACTTGACGAATTTATCCGATCCAAGAATCGCTACATCGCCAGAGATAAGGATGGGAAAGTTGTCTTCATGGCTGAAACCAAATCCTGGCTTCAGATGGTCCAGGACAACTATCCGGAGATTGAATTCCACTTTACATCGGAGTATTAAGCAATACGTTTTCAAAGTAGGATGAGTGCCAGCATCACTAGATTTATTATTATTCTGAAAATGAAAGCAATGTTATTTTTAAGTGGGTTTTCAATTTCTTCTTTATGCTACACACTCTGAAAAAGGAAGTAAGATGAAGCGATAATCGTCAAGGAAACGATGATGACCAACGGAATGATTAGAAAGTCCAGTTCCTTTATTCTACCTACGAATACATTTAATGCAAAAGAAATCAGAGTCACAATACTCTCAATGGAATGGGCTTTTTTGACTTGAGATAAAATATTTGGGTCTTTATTATTCACTATGAAATGTCTTAGGTTGCTGTTTGTCCGTTTTTGCACAGTATGATGCAATCAAAATAATCGGTAGTAGGTTTCACGCTTTCATATTATCTCTTCAAAAAAAAGATGATTAAGGCAATTGTCACTCCAATCAAAAGTATGATAGCTTGTATTTTTGATGATTTTGTCGATTCTGATTTTTTCATTAGTAATATTATTTCTTCACAACTTGACTCAAGTTTTAAAAAACACCTCAGTAAACTCAAACTTCTGTCCATTAAACAATCCTTTATCGCTGAGTTTCAAGTCAGGGATGACAAGTAAAGCCATAAAGCTGAGCGTCATAAAGGGTGAATTGAGTTTTGATCCCATTTCTTTTGCCATCCTGTCGATCTTCGTGTAGGCATTGGCGACTTCATATCCGTCTGCATCGGACATGATTCCCCCGACCGATAGTGGAAGGATTTCTACTTTTCCTTCGGAAACTGCCGAAACACCGCCTTTTGCTTTGATAATAAGATTTACAGCTTTGCAGATCGAATTGTCATCGATGCCCACAGCGATGATATTATGCGAGTCGTGCCCGACAGAAGAAGCAATTGCTCCTGACTTCAATCCGAAGTTTTTGATAAAGGCCACTGCAGGAGCAGCATTTTGATAACGGTTGACGACAGTGATTTTTAAAATATCCTCGTCCGTATTTGATTCAGCAAAACCATTTTTAATTAAAATTTCATCTTGAATTTCCGGTGTGATCAGCTGTCCATCAAGCGCCTCGATTACTCTGACTTTTGCGCCGGAGGCTTTTAATCGAAAATCTTCCGGGCTTTTCAGGGAAGTTTCGAAGTTGTTGATGATCTCATTTTTGATGGAAGAGATCAGCGTTTTTCCATTTTCAGCTACTTTTTCTCCATCGATATAAGTGGAGATTACCTTGAAATCCTTCAGGTCTTTGACCAAAATAAAATCTGCTGGATCGCCTTCCCGAACTTGTCCGACATTCAAAGAATAATGGGAAATAGGCGTCAGACATGCAGCCCGAAGTATGTCGAACAGATCTTTTCCTTTTGCGACAGCGCGGGCTGCCAGTTCGTTGATATGGCTGATTGCCAGATTATCCGGATGCTTGTCGTCCGAGCAAAACATGATCATCTCAGGATAGGTATCTATCAGATCGATGAGTGCTTCAAAGTTTTTGGCGGCACTTCCTTCGCGAATCGAGATCTTCATTCCGAGTTTAAGCTTTTCCTCAGCTTCCTCAGCGGTAAAGCATTCGTGATCCGTACTGGGTCCGGCGCTAATGTATTTTGCAGCCAAATCACCTTTTAGTCCAGGAGCGTGGCCATCAATCGGTTTTCTGTATTTCTGAGAGATTCTTATTTTCTCCATTACGATTGGATCACGATTGACTGTTCCGGGCCAGTTCATCATTTCCGCCAGGTAATGAATTTCGGGCCGACTCATCAGATTCTCGATGTCCGCCGCATTGATTTCTCCACCTGCAGTCTCAAAGGGAGTTGCGGGTACGCAGGAAGGTGCTCCAAAGTAGAATTTGAAGGGAACTTGTTTCCCGTTTTCGATCATATATTCCACTCCCGCCATGCCGCAGACATTGGCGATTTCATGCGGATCGGAGATGGTGGCGACAGTTCCGTGGACGACGGCCAGTCGTGCAAATTCCGAAGGGACAAGCATGGAAGATTCCACATGCACATGCGCATCGACGAATCCCGGCATCAGGAATGGGAGTTCTGGATTCGGCTCAATTTTCTCAATTTGGGCTATTTTTCCTTTTTCGATCAGAACCGAAACGGGATAAATCTGACGGTTGGGAATGTCAATAAATTGACCTTGAATCTTCATGAAAATCAGGGATGAAAACGAAAACAGAAGTTAGAAAATCTCACAATGACTCCTTGGTTTCCGGCTTGGTTTGAATTAAAACTACTATATTTGCGCCTGAATTAAAAAGCGAACCAACACAGGTTTTTTGGATGGGTAAAATCGTCATTGCTATTGATGGATATTCGGGTTGCGGTAAAAGTTCGACAGCGAAGGCTGTGGCCAAAGAATTAGGCTATACCTACCTCGATTCCGGGGCAATGTACCGAGCTGCTACTCTTCATTTTTTAAATAACTTCTTTTCTCCGACCAATCCTCAAGACGTGGAAAAGGCTTTGAAGACGTTGGAAATTTCTTTTCATCCCAATCCTGATACAGGCAGACAGGAAACTTTCCTGAATGGGTTGAACGTGGAAGATGAGATTCGGAATATGCGGGTTTCAGAGCGAGTGAGTGAAATCGCAACTTTGAAAACTGTCCGACAAGAGCTTGTCGCCCAACAGCAAAAGCTGGGTAAAAAGAAAGGCGTGGTGATGGATGGAAGAGATATTGGATCGGTCGTCTTTCCGGGAGCTGAGTTAAAAGTTTTTATGAGTGCTGATTTGGATACCCGATCTGTCAGAAGACAACAAGAATTACTGGAAAAAGGGGAATTGGTGGAGTTGGATGAAATCAGAAATAATCTTGCTGAGCGAGATCGGATTGACTCATCCAGAAAAGAAAGTCCTTTACTTAAAATGCCCGAGGCGATAGAAATTGATACAAGCAATTTGACTTTCGAAGGTCAGGTGGAGCAGATCGTTCATCAAGCCAAGCAAATCATTGAAAAAGAACAAAGCTATGCAGGTAATCATTGATAAAAATTCGGGCTATTGCTTTGGCGTTGAGTTTGCCATTAAAATGGCAGAAGACGAAATGGAACATAGCGACAAACTGTATTGCTTGGGTGATATTGTGCACAACGATATGGAGGTGAAGCGGCTAAGCGAAAAAGGGCTTGTGGTAATCGACCGGGATCAATTGCAGGAGTTGACCAATTGCAAAGTATTGATCAGGGCTCATGGCGAGCCGCCTGAAACTTATCGGACAGCTATTCAAAATAATATAGAATTGATTGATGCTTCTTGCCCAGTGGTGCTAAAGCTGCAGCACAGAGTGAAAACTGCTTTCGATAAAATGGAGCGTGAAAAGGGGCAAATCGTGATTTATGGTAAAAAAGGTCACGCTGAAGTTATAGGATTGACAGGTCAGACGCTCGAAAAAGCGATTGTGGTCATGGGTGAATCGGACCTGGATAAGATTGATTTCAACAGGCCGGTGACTTTATTCAGTCAGACCACCAAAAGCACCAAAGGATTCTATGAGATTTCGCAGAAAATCGAAGATAGGATCAAAGAAGCGAAGGGGGAATTAACGGAGCTGGATTATAATGCAAATGACTCCATCTGTCGTCAGGTGTCCAATCGTGAGCCTCAGCTTAAGAAATTTTCAGAAGATAATGATGTGGTTCTATTCGTATCCGGAAAGAAAAGCTCAAATGGGAAGGCGCTCTATCAAGTCTGCCTGAGCCAAAATCCAAGGAGTTATTTTGTAGAAAACGAAACAGAGCTGGACCCTGAGTGGTTTCATTTCGGTGATAAGGTCGGAATCTGCGGAGCTACCTCCACACCCATGTGGCTGATGGAGCAAGTGAAGTCTTATGTAGAGTCTATGGAAGAAAAGTTCTTACCGGCCTGAGATTAAAAGAACCCTTAGAAAGAACTGGGAACCTTTCTGCCAAAAGATGAAACTTTAAAGTCCGATTTCCCTCCAATTAAAAAGGTTATTTATTAGATTTGGGGCGTTTTTCAAAAGCCCATAGTTCAAAAACAGATATGTCTAAAATACTGAAGCTTAAGAAAGGTTTCGACATCAAACTGGTAGGAAAAGCCAAACTAGAGTTGGCAAATTTCTCCCCGGCCCAGACCTTCGCAATTAAGCCGACTGACTTTGTGGGACTTCAGCGTCCTAAAGTTCTTGTCAATGAAGGAGATACCGTAAAGGCTGGTACTCCAATTCTGATCGACAAATCCCTGGATCAGGTAATCTACGCAGCTCCGGTTTCCGGAGAGATAGTCGAGATTAAAAGAGGCGATAAAAGAAAGCTTCTCGAAATCAAGATTCTGGCAGACAAAACCATAACTCATCTTACTTGCGGCAAAACAGATTTGGCTTCTCTTGACAGAGGTGTTTTGGCTACAAAGCTGGCTGCAAGCGGTACTTGGCCAAATATCATTCAGAGACCATTTGGGATCGTCGCCAATCCTGCAGATACTCCAAAGGCTATTTTCGTTTCTGCTTTTGATACGCATCCTCTTGCCCCTGATTATGGTTTCACTCTTCAGGGTGAAGAAAAAGCATTCCAGGCAGGAATCGATGCATTGGCAAAGCTGACGAGCGGTAAGGTTCATCTGAATATCGATGGTTCTAAACCGGCTCCCGCAGTATTTTCCGGAGTGAAAAATGCTCAGACCAATCAATTCTCAGGTCCTCATCCGGCTGGAAATGTTGGAGTTCAGATACATCATCTTGATCCGATCAATAAAGGAGAAATCGTTTGGACAGTCAACCCGACCGGTGTTGTTGAAATTGGTAAATTCATTTTGGAAGGGATCTACGATGCTTCAAAAATGATCGCCATTACTGGTTCGGAAGTTTCCAAGGCGGCTTATGTGAAGACTTTCGTTGGCGCTTGTGTTTCTACTTTTGTAAAAGGAAATTTGAATTCTGGCCACGTAAGAGTAATCTCTGGGAATGTTCTAACTGGAGAGAAAATTGCAATGGAGGATTCTCTTGGTTTTTACCATAACCAAATCACAGTAATCCCTGAAGGTGATTATTTTGAGTTTTTAGGTTGGGCTAAACCAACAACCAAACTGAGTTTTCACAGAGCATTAGGTTTGTTTTCATTCCTCACTCCGAATAAAGAGGTTGTTCTGGATTCAAACTGTCGAGGTGAAGAAAGAGCCTTTGTTCAAACAGGTGTATTCGAGTCAGTAACACCAATGGATATTCTGCCGGTCTATTTGCTGAAAGCAATCATGGCTGAAGATTTTGATGAGATGGAAGAACTTGGAATCTATGAGGTGATAGAGGAGGATTTGGCACTTTGCGAATTCGTGGATGTGTCCAAGCATCCTGTGCAGGAGTGGGTGAGAAAAGGAATAGAATTAATCCAATACAGTTAATCCATATGAAGTTTCTAAGAGATTTATTGGACAAACAGAGACCCTTATTTGAAAAAGGAGGGAAACTGGAAGGTCTGTTTTACGCATTTGAGGCAGGGGAGACATTCCTTTTCAGCCCAAAACATACTACGGCAGCTAAGGGCGCGCAAGTAAAAGATGCAATAGACTTGAAGCGAATGATGATCACGGTAGTAGTTGCCATGATTCCATGTTTACTTTTCGGTATCTACAATACAGGTCATCAGCATATGTTGGCAACAGGAGCTACCGCAGGTCTTTGGGAAAATTTTGGAGACAAGCTCACTACGGGTTTGATCCTTGTTCTTCCAATAGTAATAGTCGCATACGCGGCGGGTGGTCTTGTTGAAGGAGTTTTCGCGGTTATCAGAAAGCACCCAATCAATGAAGGCTTCTTGGTAACGGGTATGCTGATTCCTCTAGTGGTACCTGCAACTACTCCACTTTGGCAAGTTGCTATGGCTACTGTTTTTGCGGTAGTAATTGCTAAGGAAGTATTTGGTGGAACAGGAATGAACGTATTAAACGTGGCTATGACTGCCAGAGCGTTCTTATACTTTGCATATCCTGCTCAGATTTCAGGCGATCAGGTATGGACTTACCTTGGAGACAAAGCTCCGGTTGACGGATTTTCAGGAGCAACAGCTCTTTCAGTAGTATACGACGCTGGAGTACAAGGGGTAAGCGCAGTTGAAGCTTTGAATACGCATAATTCTGTTTTGGGAGATGGGTTATTCGGTTTTTACAACATGTTCATCGGTTGGATTCCAGGTTCTATCGGAGAAACATCTACTCTTATGGTTCTGCTTGGGGCTGTGATTTTAATAGCAACAGGGGTTGGAAGCTGGAAAATAATTGTGGCCGCTTTTGCGGGTACTTATATTATGGGATTGGTAATGAATCTTTTGGCAGTAAATGAATACATGGCTTTACCTCCCCACTATCATTTGGTAATGGGTGGAGTAGCATTCGGTATTGTATTCATGGCAACTGATCCGGTCTCTGCAGCTCAGACGGAATCTGGTAAATGGGTTTATGGAATTTTGATTGGTTTCCTTACGGTCATTATCCGAGTGACAAACCCGGCATATCCGGAAGGTATAATGTTGGCGGTTCTGTTTATGAACGTATTCGCTCCACTGATTGACTATTATGTTATAAAAGCTAACAAAACAAGGAGGTTACAACGTGCAACAATCTAATACATATATTATCGTCTACTCAGGAGTATTGACGATAATCCTGGGATTTCTACTTTCAGGATCAGCACAGTTTTTGGGTCCTTGGCAGGCAGAATCCATTGCCTTGGATAAGAAAAAACAAATTCTGGGAGCTGTAATCAGTGCTGAAGAAATTGGAGTGATGACTCCCGAGCAGGTTAATGCATTCTATTCTAATAACATTGCGTCCTCTGTAGTTGATTTAAATGGAAAGGAAGTTACAGAAGGTGGAGTGACAGCTGAAAATGTTGAAGTTGCGAAACTTTATAAAAAACCAGCTGAGGAAAGACTTTATCCTGTTTATATCTACCATGAAGAAGGAAATCCTGCTGCAGTGAAATCTTACATTTTCCCACTTTATGGTGCAGGTCTTTGGGATGCTATCTGGGGCTATGTAGCTTTGAATACCGATATGAATACGATCGGCGGAATTACATTGGCCCACGCTGGTGAAACACCGGGACTTGGAGCAAGAATCACCGAACCTGGGGTCCAAGCTCGTTATGTAGGGAAGAAAATCTTCGATGAAAATGGAGAGCTAGTAGCTGTAGTAATGAAAAAAGGTGAGGGGAAAGATTATTCAACCAAGCCGCACGAGGTTGACGGAATGTCAGGCGCTACTATCACAGCTATCGGAGTAAATAATATGCTTTCAAATTACTTAGGCTACTACAGTGCCTACATCAAATCCAAGAGTTCCGCACAGGCGGTAGCAGGACTTTAATTTTATTTTCAACTCACTGAACATTATACACATGAGTGCTGAAACAGTAGAAAAAGCAATTGAAATTAAACCTGCTGAGGGTTTACTCTCTAAACGTAGAAAGAGGTTAATAACCGATCCATTGATCGATGAAAATCCAATTACAATTCAAGTCTTAGGAATTTGTTCTTCCTTGGCGGTGACGACTCAGATGAAGCCAACATTAGTAATGGCAATATCTGTTATTTTCGTAGTTGCTCTATCCAATTTTGTGATTTCTCTGATGAGAAATACAATTCCTGGCCGTGTCAGAATCATTGTCCAGTTGGCAGTTGTCGCTACTTTGGTGACTATAGTTAGTGAAATTTTGAAAGCCTTTGCTTATGATATGTACAAAGAGCTTTCTGTATTTATTGGTTTGATTATCACCAACTGTATCGTAATGGGTCGTCTGGAAGCATTTGCTATGGGAAATAAGCCATATGATTCCATGCTAGACGGTTTGGGTTCTGCTTTAGGATATTCCTGGATCATTTTGACTGTAGCTTTCTTTAGAGAGCTTTGGGGTTCTGGGGCTGTATTCGGTATCAGGGTATTTGATTACGTCTCCAAGTTATTTGGGGATGATTTTCATCTCGCTACTAACGGTTTGATGGTCACACCTGTCGGAGCATTCATCATCTTGGGTCTTATTGTCTGGGTGCAACGCACTAAGACAGGATATGTAGAACACTAAAAAGAAGAAAGAAAATGGACTTAATAAACTTAGGTATTCGGTCGATCTTTATCGACAACATGATTTTCGCTTACTTCTTGGGAATGTGTTCTTTCCTAGCGGTTTCCAAAAAAGTAAGTACTGCCCTTGGATTAGGTGCTGCTGTAATATTCGTTTTGGCAGTAACGACACCAGTTAACTGGCTTTTGAATGAGTATGTGCTGAAAGAAGGTGCATTGACTTGGATTTCTGCAAGCTTCACCACCATTGATCTGTCTTTCTTGAGATTCATCATGTTTATTGCCATTATTGCTGGTATAACTCAGTTGGTGGAAATGGTCGTTGAAAAGTTTGCTCCTGCACTCTATGGTCAGTTGGGTATTTTCCTTCCTTTGATCGCAGTAAACTGCGCAATCCTTGGAGGATCTCTATTTATGGCTCAGAGAGATTATACATTGGCCGAATCCACCGTTTATGGCTTCGGTTCAGGTGCTGGCTTCTGTTTGGCTATTGTAGCGCTTGCTGCAATTCGTGAAAAATTGAAGTACTCTCATGTCCCTAATGGTTTGAAAGGTTTGGGAATTACCATGCTTTTGACCGGTTTGATGGGAATCGCTTTCATGTCCTTCATGGGAATTGATCTGTAAGAGAATTCTATAAGACTTTTATATTTGAAACCCTGAGATAAACTCTCAGGGTTTTTCTTTTTAAATGGTGATAGCTTTTTCCTTTTTCCATCTTAACTTTTAATTCTAAACGATCAAACCCCATGTCCTATGAAAAAGATAGTATTTCTGTTAGCATTCCTCTTATTCTCCCTGAATCTCTCTGCCCAAAGTGGAGATTGGATCGAGCTTTTCAATGGTAAAAACATGGATGGCTGGAAGATTTCTGATAACCCTGCATCTTTCAATGTTGAAGATGGCGTGATCAAAGTAGACGGACCGAGAGCCCATGCGTTCTATGAAGGAAAGGTGGGGAACCATGATTTCAAAAATTTCGAATTGATGGTAGAAGTAAAGACCATGCCCAAAGCCAATTCCGGTATTTTCTTCCATACTGTTTTTCAAGAGACTGGCTGGCCAAACAAAGGCTATGAAGTTCAGGTAAATCAAAGCCATGGAGACTGGAGAAAAACCGGAAGCTTATATTCCTTCAATGATGTGAAGGAAGTTTATGTTCAGGATGGTGAGTGGTACACAGAGCATATCATCGTGAATGGTGATCAGGTAACTGTAAAGATCAACGGGAAAATTGTGATGGAATATGATGAATCTGAAGATAAAAACCGACCAGCTAATGCCGGAGAAAAGAAAATCGATCGCGGTACTTTTGCGCTTCAAGCTCATGATCCTGAAAGCGTGATCTATTACAAAAGTGTCAAAGTGAAAGTTTTGCCTTGAGATTAAACGTTATCCTTTCTTACTTCTTTGCAATTAAACTGTAAAAGTCAAAACAAATGCCTGGTCGATTGATTAGGCATTTGTTTTGTCAGCTAACCAGAAACCTTCCACCATGGACTTTACCTACAAGCGAATCATTTCCTATTTCTTAAGAGGTTTGCTTTTTCTTACCCCTTTATCCGTAACCGTTTATATCATTTATCAGACGATCCTTTTTTTGGATAATCTGATTCCTGTCCCCATTCCAGGGATAGGGATTTTGATGGTTTTGGCCCTAATCACATTTGTAGGTTATTTGGCAAGCCTTTTCTTTGCCAAACCTGTTTTTGATTGGTTTGAGCGCGGTGTTTTCAAGATTCCTTTGGTTAGTCTGATCTATACCAGTATCAAGGATTTGATGGGTGCTTTTGTAGGAGACAAGAAGAAGTTCAGTTCACCAGTCATTGTGCAGATCAGTGACACGCTTTCGAGATTGGGATTTATCACGCAGGATGATATGAATGTGATTGGAGAACCGGACTTGGTGGCTGTCTATTTTCCTCATAGCTACAATGTCTCCGGAAACGTGTTCTTGGTTCCTAGAGATAAAGTAAGATCTCTCACGGGCGTGAAAAGCTCCGATGTGATGAAGTTTATGGTTTCAGGGGGAGTTTCTCCTTTGACGGAGCATTAATAAAAACCTCAAAACTAAAACCAAAAAGCCGATGAGAACATCGGCTTTTTGGTTTTTATCTATTTTTGAAATTGCTTATTGAATCACTTCCACCACGAAATCTCCCTTTTCTTTAAATCTTCCAATCTCCCAAATCACCTGATTCTGGAGTTTCATGGCTTCTTCAAACCAGGTTTTATTGGCAGAGTCAACTGCTATCATTAATCCACCGCTCGTTTGTGGATCGCAAAGTTTCACCAGATCCATTCCAATCACACCTTTGGTTTTGGCACTGTATGCGTTCCAATTCCGATACGTATTATCGGGGAAAATAAACTGATTGATGTATTCCTGAATGCCTTCGATCAAAGGAAGTCTGAACAGGTCGATTTCTGCCGAAAGACTAGCTCCTTCACACATTTCGATCAGGTGACCCAACAGGCCAAACCCAGTCACGTCAGTCATTGCATGGACTTCCTCGTGGTTTCCGAGAGTCTCTCCGATTGTATTGAGGCGGCAGGCGGTGTCGATCAAATTGAGATAATCCTTCTCCTGGATTTTTTGACGCTTTAAAGCTGTCGCCAGTACACCAACACCCAAAGGCTTGGTCAGGTAAATGATATCGCCGGTTTTAGCTCCGCGATTTGTTTTGATTTTATGAGGATGAATGATTCCATTTACCGAAAGACCAAAAATGGGATCTTTCGCAGAGATGCTATGACCTCCGGCCAGTTCGATTCCTGCTTGCTTGCAAATGCTTTTGGCACCTTCCAGAACTTTGGCAGCGAGCTCAGGTGATAGTTTTTCCACTGGCCAGCTGAGAATTGCATTTGCAAAAACTGGTTTCCCACCCATCGCGTATACATCTGAGAGTGCGTTCGCAGCCGAGATTCTTCCAAAGTCAAAAGGATCATCCACAATAGGAGTGAAAAAATCTACCGTGTTGATGAAAGCCAAATCTTCTGAAACCTGATAAACGGCTGCGTCATCTTTGTGAGAATTACCTACCAGCAAATTTGGGTCAGATTGAGTAAAGGAACCGCTTGCTGCCAGGATTTGATCCAAAATTGCCGGGGCAATCTTACAGCCGCATCCAGAGCCTTCGCTCCATTCAGTCAGTCTTGTTGGTGTGTTTTCCATAAAATTTGGTTTTTGTTTTCATTAAAATCTGGACTGCTTGGGAAGGATTTATTCCTGTCAGGTCCAATTGAATTCTTTTGTCGTCTTTGTGTTTGTCGAGATCAAACTCGTAAGTCTTGTCGTAATAAATCAGAAGATTGGCGATCCATTCCGGATGATTTCCTGCCTCAATCGCCTCGACTGCTTGTGCAGTGCGAAGCCCACCGAGTCGCTTGCTGAGTCTTTTTACCGCAGCTATTAATTCATCTGCTGGTAAATCAGCGTATTCTTCAGCAATTAATTCAATTCGTTCCGGTATGGATTTTTGGATGTCTATCAATGGACTCTGAATCATTTGATCATAAAAACGATCTGCAAGAATTAATCGCCCGATTTTCCTGCTCTCGTTTTCTACCCAGGTGGGAATCGTTGGATTGAGAAGTCGGAGCTCCTCGGTGAAAAGATTTTCAAACTGCTCAACCGAAGGTTGGGGAGGCTGTCCGATGGATCCGAAAGAAGAACCCTTATGATTTGCAAGTCCTTCAATATCGATGATTTGCTCTCCCTGAGCTTTCAGTTCTTTCAGAATTCTGGTCTTCCCTGTCCCGGTTTTTCCTCCAATGACGATCAGGTACCAGTCTTTTCTGATTAATTCGAATGTGTAAGTCCGGTATGTTTTATAGCCGCCTTTCAGCCGGAAAACCTGAAATCCGACCAT
>JBILPR010000128.1:0-11150 GCA_044373795.1 Algoriphagus sp.
CCCAAAAGAAAGATTTTTGCCATTTCACCAGAATAATTTGGGGATACCCCAGGTTGGCTTTCTACCAATATTAATTCTGGGTTATTTCAAAAAATTTACTCCAAACTCCCTCCAGAAAATTTTGCTGGTAGCCTTTTAAGGCCTGACACAAGAAAGCCGAATTTCAAATAAACAACTGTTTTTCAGATCAAAAATTGAAAGACTTATTTAAATTAATTCTTCCTGATTTTAAGTAAATTATAGTATTGAAAAGACCCGGAAGGGGATTGCGGAAACTTTAAATCAGGGGTTGGCATACCTCGGTTTTCACAGTATCAGGATCAGATTGAAACTCTGATTAAGGATTAAAAAAGTAATTCTAAACGGATATAATACCCAAAATTTTTTAAGATAAGATCGACAATTAAGCCGCGGCATCCTTAAGATGTCCAACAAGGTCCCGGCTGCCTATTGTCTAAAGTCTACAGCCATGCAAAAACTTGCTTTCGGGTTTCTGATCCTGCTGATTTCAGCCTTCCCGACGAAGACTTTTGCGCAGCTCAATCCCAATTATCCGGAGTCTATCAGTGAACTGAAAGGTGTGAAAGTCCCTGATAGCAGGTTGGATAGGCTGGCCGCCGATCCACTGAGTGTTTTATATTCCAACCTGCCACTCGGAGATTATGTCTTTAGCCAGAAGGCTGCCAATGGCAATGGAGTATGGAATGAGGACGGTGTCTCGCTCAGGCTTGTGATCACTCCGCCGTGGTGGAGAACTAGTTGGGCTTATACTACCTATGTTTTGCTATTTGTGATCGGGATCAGATTGGTTCATGTAATTCAAAAAAGACGCGTGATCCGGCTCGAACAAGAAAAAGCTCAGACCAAAGAAATCCAACATGCCCGGGAAATCGAAAAAGCTTATGAAACGCTCAAAGACACTCAGGCTCAACTCATACAATCCGAAAAAATGGCAAGTCTCGGAGTATTGACTGCGGGGATTGCCCATGAGATCCAAAACCCTTTGAATTTTGTCAATAATTTTTCAGAGGTCAGTCAAGACCTGATCAATGAAATTAAGTTGGAAAGAGCTAAACCTTGGGAACAACGAAATGAAAAACTGGAGGAGGAGATTTTAAATGATCTGGCCATCAATTTGGAAAAAATTACTCTTCATGGCAGACGGGCCGATTCTATTGTGAAGAGCATGGTGGAACACAGCAGAACTACTTCCGGAAAAAAAGAATTAACAGACATAAATTCCTTAGTTGAGTCCTGCATCGAGCTGGCCTATCACGGATTTTGTGCCAAAGAAAAAGACTTCAACTGCGAACTCAAAACAACTCTGGATGCTGCTTTGCCCAAAATCAATGTCATTCCACAGGACATTGGAAGAGTAATGATCAATCTTCTGAACAATGCTTTTTATGCTGTCAACGAAAAATCAAAATCTAACAAGAAAGGGTACAAACCTTTGGTAAAGGTTTGTACCAAAAATTTAAAAGTAACCCTATTAATTACTATTTTGGACAATGGAATAGGAATTCCGGATGGTATCAAGGATAAAATTTTCAACCCATTCTTCACCACTAAGCCAAGCGGCAAAGGAACAGGTTTGGGATTATCGTTGGCCTATGATATTGTCAAGGCCCACGGAGGAGAGTTGAAAGTAGTATCCAAGGTCGGAGAAGGTTCCACCTTCAGCATTATTTTAAAAATAACCACCTCATCTGCCGATTATCCTTCAGTAGCTGACAGGCCAATAAACGACTAAACATGAATGCCCAAAAAGAATCGCAACTGAGGGATTCCTCCGGAAGGTATGAACCTGATGATGGATAATCTCTCTCTTGATGAATTGATAACAAGTGGCCAAACGGGATAAGACAAACTACCGCACTACTCCAAGCGTATGGATTTTTGAAAAAGGAGGGCTTCCAAATAGTGTCGGGGTAAAACGCGAGCAGAGACCAGATAAACAGATTTCTTTTTATTCAGAGCAGGTACAAAATCGGATCTCGTACCAGGAAGATTCCGGCCTTTTGTCAATTATATAGGGGAATGGTGAATAAAGGAAGCGGGATGAAATGTAAAATCCCCCAAGTGAGCTTCCCATCCCTGTTTTTTTACTCGGAAATTATCCGAAAACCTGATCATATCCATGGATTCGCAGCAAATAGGTCCGAGGAAGATGCATAACACCAGAAAGAGTGAAAGAAGAAAAAGAGGAGCTGAAGAAGTTGAATTCCCAAAAAAATCTAAAATGAAGAACCATCATAATATCCGGGAATCTGAAGGATTAAAGATCTATGAACTTTATTGGGAAAGCTTTACCAAAGGAGACTTGGAGACCTTTGCTTCGACCATTGATGATCTATTTGAAATGATTGGAACTTCCGAATCTGAAGTCTGGCATTCCAAAGGTGACGGAATAGAGTTTTTTAAATCCCAGACGAATGAAATCGTCGGTAGGACCGAAATGAGAAACAGGATCATCTCAGCAAAACCGGTAAACGGTATGCTCCTGATCAATGAAACCTGTGACGTCTATGTTTTAGGGGAATTGGAATGAACTTTTTACTCCAGATTAAGACTGTAGACACTCCTTTATGAATCAGATTCAGCTTGGAAAGTGATTCAGCAACATGGTTCACTTCCCGACATGCGGTTACAGAAAGGGGAAACCATTGCATTTGACAAAATCAGCAAGGAAAACCTTGAACTCAGAGATGCGGTCCGTCGTCGAACTGCCGAGTTGGAAAGCAAAAACCGGGAATTGGCTATCGAAGCGGCATTGGAGAAAGTCCGCGCAGTGGCTCTGGGTATGAAAAAACCTGAAGATTTGCTTGAGGTTTGCCGTGTGATAGTGGTTCAATTGGAGGAATTTGGGGTAACAAAAATCCGAAATGTGCAGACGGCCATCATCGATGAGAAAATTGGCCAATACCTCTGCTACCAAAATTTTCCGAGGTACGGACAAACCACTATTCAAGATACCGAATACCTTAAAAGCCCCGTGGAACATGATATGGTCAGGCAAATGCTGGCTTCACGCGATGGTGACTTTACAGGAAGCCTTTCAGGAAAGGATTTGGAAGAGTTTGGATTGCACCCAAAAGAAGAAAACCATTTTCCTGATCCGGTTTTGAATGCTGCCTCAGAAGTAAGTTATTGCTTTTTGTCTATTGGTGAAGGCGGACTCGGATTGTCCCTTTATCAGGCAATGGACTCCGGGGTGTTGACATTGTTCAGGCGTTTTCACCAGGTTTTCGCTGGCTTACCAGCGATTTCGGGACATTCAAAAAGCAGAAACTCAGGCAAGGGAATCACAGATTCAACTAGCCATGGAGAGAGTGCGTGCAAGAATAATGGCCATGCAGCATAGCCGCGAAATGAGTGAAACTTCTGCGCTATTGTTTCAGCAGATTCAAAAGTTAGGTGTACCGCCCTGGAGTTGTGGGTTTAATATCTGGGAGCAAGGTGAAAACGTTTTCACCTCCTACATGGGTAGTCCCGTTGGGGCTATTTTGGATGGGTTTAAAATTCCGCTTACTGAAGAGGCCACTTTTATCGATTTTCAGGAATCCAGGATTTGGCGGATGAAATCCTTAAAGATGTCAGGTTTAACCTTAAAAAAGTTTTGAACACGGTACCCGTGCCAATAGCATCGTGACTTCCATGCTGCAGCATTCCAGGGAAGGAACTGGCAAAAGAGAACCAACAAATCTCAATGGCCTGATCAAGGAGTATGTCAATCTCAGCTTTTACGGCATGCGTGCCGGAAAGAATCCTTTCGATGTGGAGACAGTCTTGGAGTTGGACCCTGGGATAAAGGAAGTGTCCCTAGTCAAAGAGGACTTTACCAGGGTAATCATCAACCTGTGTAACAATGCTTTTGATGCGATGCGGCAGAAATTTAATTCAGAATTCTGAATTAAAACCACTGTTAAAGGTCTCCACAATCACGAGGGGGAGTAAAATAGAAATCAGTATCTCCGACAACGGCCCCGGTATCCCCGACGACATCAAAGACAAAATCCTGCAGCCTTTCTTCGCCACCAAAAAGGGAAACAAAGGTACCGGTCTCGGGCTAAGTATTACTAATGATATTATCAAAGCGCATGGGGGAGAGTTGTGCGTGCAAACATCCAACCACGACGGAACAAACTTTATAATCAAACTAAACAAATAAAATACAAAAAAATACAATCAGACCAATCATCGAGGGATTCCTCGTGACTTCAAAAAAACAAAAAAATGAACCCATTAAGGTCAAATCCTTTTGCGGCGAATTCCCGGAAAAGATTCAAACAACCTTAGAAGTAAATATAAAATAAATCATATAATACCATAAAATAATCAATAAAATCATCTCTGTAAATTAGTTTACTTGCTCATTTAGAGATGCTTTTGCGTTAAATTAATCAAACTGTCTTTTTTTGAATAAATTCGTTTTTATTTATAATTATGCTGATATATAAAATTATCAAAAATATTTTCATACCTTTTTAAAGCTCTTTTGAGTTAAGATTTTTGCATTTTGTTTTTTTAAAAAATAGTTTTCTCCCGAATGATTGAATTTTGCATTTTATCAAGATTCTTTCACTTTTAAAAGTTTTTAAACCCTTTGAAGATTAAACAAACTTCTAATGCGCAGACTCTTTAAACTCGGCAACAGGCTAATGATAGCATTGCTACTTGCCGCAAATTTTTCTTACGCCCAAACAGTTAAGCTGGAGCAAGGCCAGAATGGCGGGGTTGACAAGGACCCGGTAAGCCCGGTAGCGTGGGCAACCGGAAATTCAAATTCAGGCAACAGCCATTTCTATGAAGGGCAATCAATTCCTTATCGACTGACCATTTCAAAGCTGCGGGCCGGAAACCATACTGTAGAAATTGAGTGGGACACTCGCAAAGACAAAAAAAGCGCTATCGACTACATCACGAATTTCGATAGGATCTGTGAAGATGTAATCCCTAGTGCCGGGGTTCCGAGTTTTGGAGTTATTCTAACACCTAGTGGAATACCCCAACCTTCAACCAGTTTCAATAAACTCCCCTCTGATGAAAGAAAAATTGCCATCTATGGTGGCACTTTGGGTGAAATAAAATATATCCTTCAGGGGAATAATTCCCAATCCAGTGCTATCACCAGATTAAGAATATCTTTTACTGCAAGCGGTAGTAGCGGCCCTAATAACACGGTTGTAATTGCTTGGGGAGGTCACATTGCCAGTGCACAGGATTGGGGACAAGGCAATTCAGCCTCTAGCATCTCCGGATCTCCCTACCATACCCGAGTGGTTTCGCTAAACGGTAAATCCGTTGGAAGCCAGGACCGATCTGTACAGGCTGCCTCAACTTCCATAGACCTGGATCCTGATTGTGAAATCGTGGGTGATTCAGAGGTTTGCGCAGGTTCTTCGTCTACTTATGCAGTAGCAGCCGGCGCGAATAACTACCTGTGGTCAGTTTCAGGTGGGGAAATTTCCTCAGGCCAAGGAACTAATTCTATTACTGTTAATTGGACTGCCTCGGGCAAAGTCTCAGTAGATGTAAGCAACCAAGGTTCATGTGGCCGATCACAATGTAGTTTGGACGTTGTCCTGACCACTCCTCCAACCTTATCCGTTGTCGATGCAATACTTTGTAGTACAGACAATGGCGGGAATACCGCTGTTGCAAATTTATTTGACTTTGTCGAGGTCAGTTTTGGAGATCTGATTTTCAAACGTAACGGCACTATTATAGAATCTCCGGAATCTATTATGGTTATTGATGGAGATACAATAGAGGTTACCGCACTTGGGAGTTGTGGAAGCACGGAAACATTAAAAGTAGCTGTGAATGATCGGCAAATTTTTGGTATATGCTCCCAAGGAAAAGTGTATGAACCCATCGGTTCTGAATTAAAAGCACTTTTTGAAATTTTCAAAAAAGGCCAAACCGTCGAATCTAACGAGGTATTTTATATCAGCGGAAACGAAGTACTTGTCGAAGTCATCTATATCAAAAATAAGTTTGCAGAGGCAAAGACAATTTTGGAAAGCTTAGGTTTTGTGACTCCAACTGAAGAAGAACTAAAACAAGACCCAAATTCATTGATAATTGCCGGTTTTATTCCGATTGAAAAGTTGTTGGATTTAAATGATTACCCGGATGTAATTAACTCTGTAAGGCCGGCAATTCCCGGCGTCCAAAATAAAGGTGCAATCACTACTCAGGGTGACCGGATAATGAGGTCCAACCTTGTCAGAGCAGGATATGTTCATTTTGAAGGTGACCAAGCATTAGATGGAACAGGTATTAAAATTGGTCTCCTTTCTGATAGCTATGCCACACGCAATGATGCCGGTGTCAATTCATTGGAAACTGATATTGCTAACGGCGATTTGCCTGGAAGCCTCTATTTTTTTAGGGACTTACCTAGCCGATTTGGAACTGGTTCGGATGAAGGTCGTGCGATGCTACAGATTGTTCATGACGTCGCACCGGGTGCCCAACTAGGTTTCCGAACAGGAGTAATCACAGCAGGAGATTTTGCACAAGGGATACGAGACTTAGCTGCTGCCGGCAGCGACATTATTGTTGACGATATTACCTATGTAACTGAGCCTTTCTTTAGTGAGGGAAAGGTAACCAAGGCTGTAAATGAAGTTGCTGCAAACGGGGTTTCGTATTTCACTTCTGCAGGAAATTTTGGAAGCAAATCCTTTGAAGGGCTATTTACTCCCGTGGATGATCAATCCATTAACTTACCGCTGAATGAAGGCGAGTGGACAGAAGGCGGACGTGTCCATCGATTTATGAATGGAAGTACTACTCAATCCATAAAAGTCTTTCCAGGACAAAATGGTCCGGCAGTCTACATGATTGCCCTTCAATGGGATGACCCGCTCTATTCCATTGATCAAACGGGCAGTTTATATGACCTGGATATCTATCTTAAAGATTTCGGTTCTCCTCTGTTTGGCTTTAACCGTAACAACGCCAATGGTGATCCTATTGAAATCCTTTCATTCACCATTACGGAAGAAACCACCATCGATCTTTTGATTGCCCGGGAATGCGAAAGCTGTAATGACCTGGATACCAATACCGGAATAAAGTTTAAATACGTTGTTTTCAGAGGTGAGCTTGACCCCAACGACCCGAATGGAATAAATGCTTCTACCATTGTAGGTCATGCCAATGCAACAGAAGCCATGTCTGTTGGGGCTGTGCTTTATGCAAACACATCTGTTTTTGGATTCAACCCAGCCCTTGTTCCGACTGGAACGGAACCATTTACGGTTGCAACTTTCTCGTCAAGAGGAGGAACATTTACAAACGGGGAGGTTCGAAACAAGCCAGATTTCACAGGACCAAATGGTGGGAATACCACTGTCAATCTTGGTGCACCGGATTTGGAAGGTGATAATTTTCCAAACTTCTTTGGTACTTCAGCAGCAGCCCCGCATGTGGCGGCAATTGCAGCATTAGTCAAGCAGGCTCGTATTAAGTATTATCCAACCTCAAGCCCTACTGACTGGGTGGGTGAGCCCGGCAAAAGTTTACCTGCAGACATTCGTAACTTACTTAAAGCAACTGCACAGGATATGCATGAACCCGGAGATGATTTCAAGTCAGGTTCGGGACTTGTTCGGGCTGACAGAGCTTTACTTGCACTCGCCGCACCAAATCCTGATAACATTGAACTGGTTTATGACGATGCTATTAATCCCGGTGAGGTTGATTTTAAACTGATTATCAAGGGGACCAATTTATATGAAGGCTCAAATGTTTATTTGCGGGAGGAACTCTTACTTGATACCCAATACAAAATTGATGATCAAGGATTTGGCTATCTGGAGGTTACGATTCCCGCCTTTGAAGGGAATCCGGGTGTCACTGTGGTTAACAATGCTATTTCGGATAGTGAACTGGACGGTGGTATTGCAGGCCCTGTATTTTTCTTTGATATCGTTAAAAAAACCATTGCAATTCGTGCCGATGATCTGACCAAAAAGTATGCTCAGATACTAGAACCTTTTACAGCTGTTGTATACGAAAGAGTTGACAATAATTGGGTCCTTAGTACCCTAACCCTTGAAGAAGTTGGACTTACATTAGATCCAGAAAATGTGGACACTTCATTGGAACCACTTACGCTATCCAGTCCGATTAATGGCGACTTGGCCGAAGTCGGTACTTATATAATAACGGCTTCTCATTCACCAACAGGTTTTGCTTTCTCAGATTTTTACAATTATGTGGGAGTGAAACAGGAAGATGGAGGTCTATTTTATGACGGAACAAATAATGCTTTCGGAAACTACGGCCCTGGCATCATCACTGTTGAAACACTACCCATTACAATCAAGCCAGTAGACCTGACGGATGACCTCGCATTAGTGTATGGCGAATCAATCAGCGATGCAATAAAATTTGAAGTGATAATAGCTAGTGATCTGATTGAATATGAAGGCAAAGTGAAAATAGAAGGCGTTCAGGGTCTGAAAGATGCCATTCTTTCAGAGTACGTTCAAGACCTTGCATTGGCTCAACAGCCAGAAGACAACAGTCTGCCATTAGGTATTTTTAACGGAAGGACAATCCTCAATAAAGCAAGTTTTATCAACAAAAGCTTTATGGTAAGTTCCCGTACGATGATCAATGGACGCACAATCATTAACGGGCGTACCATACTCAATAGCAGACCGATAATCAATTCCGCCTTTGATGTTCCTACAGCTTCATTCCTGGATTACCTTGAAGATCAGGCAAATCAGGATCTTAAATCCGTAAGCATTAATGGCAGAACAATGATTAATGCGCGGACCATGGTCAACGCACGGTCAATGGTCAATGGACGAACCATTATCAATGGACGGACTATTATTAACGCGCGAACGATGCTCAATGGAAGAACTATCATCAATTCAAGGACAATTGTGAATAGCACTGGAGGCGAAGGAGAAGATGCAGAGGATAATACTCTTGTGATTTTTGGTGAAAAAGATCTGGAATTGGCAGAAGAAGGGGAAAATGAATCTATTGGAAAATATTATGACTTCGGTGAAGAAATCGGCGAAAATGACGACGATTTCAACCTTGAATTCTTCTCGGTGAATATGGTGACAGGATCAGATGTCGGCGAACATTTTATTATTCCCGGAACATTTGAATCGAGAAACTTTAGAGTTGGCTATCTCCCGGCAGACCTCACAATTACTCCTGCTACACTTACTGCAAACACCTCTGCCATCCCGGATAGGATTGGGTTTAGTGACACTGCTCCAGAATTTGTAACTGAATTTGGGGGATTTGAAGTCAGTACCAGTTTTTTAGATCCTGATGGAAATGAGGTAATACTGGATGATGACGTAGAATCTATAATTGAGTCCGTTGAATATTCTCTATTGAAAGATGCAGCTTCTTTCCCGGCCAGTGGATTGATCTCCGCAGGCATTTATGAGATTGAGCCAATCATTAGTCTCATGGAGCCTTCAAATTACACCCTTGGCACAGTTACCAAAGGTCAGCTAACGGTAGAAAAAGCAACCCCAACTGTATCGGTTACAGGTGGTTTGTTTGAGTATGATGGAGAACCCGTGGAAGCTACTGCATTTGCATATGGAATAGAGGGGTTGAAGGATTTACTTGACCAAAACCTAATCAGTTTGGAATATGAAGGAACAGGTCAAACCATTTATGGCCCTACTTCTTCGGCTCCAATATATCCGGGCACATATCGTGTAATTGCGAGTTTTGCAGGCAACGAAAATTATACATCTGCAAGTTCAGAATACGCTTCTTTGGTAATTGTAGGATGCGTTAATGAGGCCCCGGTAATGGGTAATTTTAATACAGCAAAGGGAAGCGGCAACACCAGTAATCCAGCAACTATAAAAAGGCCTGCAAATACTGAAATCGGAGATTTGTTAATTGTAGGTTTGATGTTTGAAAAAGGCCAGGCACCTTCTGTTTCTCCTCCGGATAAAGATTGGGTACTTATTCAGCGGGTTAATCAGCTAAATCAAGTTGCGATGATCACTTACTACAAAGTAGTGAAAAGCAACAACGAGCCGGCAACCTATGGATTCAGAATCAATCAAAGTCCGAAATGGACTATGGGAATTTCAAGAGTGAGCGGCGCTGACATCAATCATCCTGATGGACCTATTGTTTCTTTTAGCGGGGCATCAGGATCTCAGTCACTGATAGCGACAGCTCCTTCCCTGACAACTAATGAATGTAATACTATGGTGATGGTTTTCTACACCAATAAGAAAAATGCATCCTGGACACCTCCAGCCGGAACAATTGAAGTTTACGATGACCCCAATAATCAGCAAGGATTGACATCTAATATGATGGCATACTACATCCAAAATGACCCGAGCAAAACAGGCGATTTAAGTGCCAAGGCTTCATTGGCTGAAAACTGGGTGGCTCAGGCAATAGCAATTAGGCCTACTTTGGGCCAAGAGGAATCTGCCAGAATACTGTCTGGTAACACTGTCACTGAATTGCAATTATCAGAGGGAATCCCCGCCATTGAGGAGGACGAAGTATCAGGTGATTTGAAAGCGTATCCCAATCCGGTAAGAGACAGACTGAATCTTAGCCTTAAAGGCTTGGTTGAAGAGGCTCCTGGCGAGTCTTCCCTGGTCATTTTAGATGCGTTGGGAAGAAACCTTCCATGGAATGGAATCTGGCATGGAAATGAACGCCGCCTGGAACTGGATTTCTCCCGAGTGAATATTGGTTTTTATATAATCAATGTTCAAACCTTGTATGGTGTGAAATCCATTCGAGTAATCAAAAAATAACAGTATCTCTTAATTCCTTTGAGAACCAAAAAAGAATGGAATTGACCTCCATTCTTTTTTGGTTTACCCAAATTCAGTCGCCGGTTATTGCTGCATTTTGTTAAATTTAATGGGTGAGGCTTTTTTGCCTCTGCCAAACGGGTGGAGTGTTTATGTACACGATGTCAAAGTTTTAGGCGACTTAAGTGAAGGTATAAGAGAGGATAGACAGGAAATGAAAAAATCTATTATTTGTATCCCCGTAAAAAGTAAGAATTGAATTGTTAGAAAACGCTGATGATATAGGTAAGTTTTTCGATAGTCGATCATTATAAGAAAAATTCCCTATCTGACAAAGGCACAGCAACTAGCGTTCAT
>JBILPR010000129.1:0-11138 GCA_044373795.1 Algoriphagus sp.
GAACAGTCCCAATTCGGCTGGGTTTCTGATTCGCCATATTGCCGAGGTGGAGCTACTTTTTGCTAAAAATGTTTTTGGCCTCCCGGACGTGAAAATCGTAGCAAAAACGCTGATCGCTGGAAGAGATACCGGGGAATGGACAAATCTTGAGGAACTACTTTCCTTTGAGAAGAATGCCTTTGACACACTTGAGAGGGCGATTTCAGAACAAGATAATTGGCATGAAATCATTGAAACCAAGGAATTTGGAAAGAAGACGAGGTCAGAAGCATTGGGCCGAATCACTACCCACACCGCTTATCATGCCGGTCAGCTGGCCATTATTCTGAAATACGGAAGTTGAGTTTTGATCATAAATAGGATCAGGTCAGTCTTCGAATGATAGTTTCCGCCTGTGGAAAAAAAGGAAGAATGTCTTTTGTCTTGAACAATTCAAAATCCCGAAAATCAAATCCCGGAGCCACGACACAGGAAACCAGACTATAGCTATTTGGCTGGTCAACTGTACTTCCAAAAATGGTATTTGCCTTGACCAATTGCTGAGGAAGACAATCGGAATCTGTGTGAGAAAGTCCAAGTGAAAGACTTTCATATCCGTTTTCTCCCAGAGTATGAACAGTCAGGGGACTTCCCTCGTGAAAAAACCAAAGCTCATCACTTTTGATGCGATGAAATCTGGAAACATTTTCTGAAGTCAATAGAAAAAAGATGGAAGTGCAAAGGTTTCTCTCCCCTTGTCCAGTTTCAATTCCTTCGACAGAGCGAAAGGTTTCTTTGTAAAAACCTCCTTCCGGATGCGGAAGGAGGTTTAAGCTTTTGACCAGAAAATTGATTCTGTTCTGGTTCCCCATCAATTTGCAGGATAGTTTTTAATAAGGATCTCCACAATTCGCTCAGCAGTTTTGCCGTCCCAAAGAGGGATTCCTTGGTATTGTTTCCATTCTCCGCGCATTATTTTCTCCAGATATGGTTTCAGTTTTTTGGGATCGGTTCCGACAAGCTCGTTCGTACCGAGATGGATCGTTTCTGCCCGTTC
The DNA here is from genome assembly GCA_044373795.1 of Algoriphagus sp. Lineage (GTDB taxonomy): Bacteria > Bacteroidota > Bacteroidia > Cytophagales > Cyclobacteriaceae > Algoriphagus. The sequence continues at coordinate 1,037 of JBILPR010000129.1, forward strand.
GGTATTGTCGCGCAGCGTGATGCACGGAACATTCATGACGGAAGCTTCCTCTGTAATTCCTCCTGAATCGGTAATTACACCTTTTGCATTTTTCACCAGATAGTTAAATTCCAAATAACCCAAAGGATCGCTCATCAGAAGATTTGGAGCTTCGATTCCCAAAGACTGAAGATTCTTAGCCGTGCGCGGATGAACCGGGAAAATAATAGGCAAACCTTCCGTTCCTTCCAAAATGGCATCGATCATTGCTTTCAGCTTGTGCTCTTGGTCTACATTAGCAGGTCGGTGCATGGTCATGACGAAGTACTGGCCCGGGATCAGACTTTCGTAGATTTCTCCCTCAGGTCGTGCAAATCTTGGCATTTGGGTCATCAGCGTGTCGATCATGGTATTGCCGACGAAATGAATTTTTTGCTCGGGAACACCGCTTTTTCTCAGATTCGCATTGGCTATCTCTGAAGTAGTGAAAAAATGATCCGTAATGCTGTCAGTTACCATGCGGTTGATTTCTTCAGGCATGCTTAGATCTCCGGATCTTATTCCCCCTTCTACGTGCGCCACGTCTATCTGGAGTTTTTTCGCAGCTATGGAGCAAGCAAGTGTACTTGTCACATCACCGACGACAAGCACGAGATCTGGCCTGTTTTCCATGAGCTCTTTTTCAAAAGCAACCATGATGGCCGCCGTTTGTTCCGCCTGAGTCCCCCCACCTCCACCCAGATTTGCATCGGGCTCTGGAATCGATAGTTGCTCAAAAAAATCTCCCGACATCTTTTTATCGTAATGTTGACCGGTGTGAACAAGCCGGAATTGAACCGGAATACCCTCTGCTTGCTTTTTTTGAAGTTGGTGGATGATTGGTGCAATTTTCATGAAATTGGGTCTTGCTCCCGCCACAATTGTTAAGTTAGCCATCAGTTTTGGTTGAAATTTGGTTAAAAATAGAGATTTCGTTATATACCAACGAAGGAAATTAGCTATTCGACTGTAAGTCTCATTTGGCTCCTTTTTTGTTTCTTTGCAAAATAGTTTTTTTCTTAACAACTTATAGTAAATGGGTTTTGGAATCAGGTTGAGAAGAGGAACATCTCTTCTATTTATCCTTGGAATAGTTTTTTTTTCTTCCTGTGCAGAAACGCTGGAATCAGATCAAGTGGTGTATTCCAACGACTTTTCCAATCTGGATTTGGCGGGATTTGAAAATGGCAAGTTGTTCATTTTTCAAAACGACACAGTTGCAGGATATTACCATAACGAGGAGGTTGCGTTCGAGCTAAGTAATTTGCCCCCGCATAATCTACTCAAAGTGACGATCGAAATCCTTGTACATGATAGTTGGGATGGAAACGCGAGTGATAGTATTTCGGGCCCTGATTATTGGTTTTTTGGAGTAGACAATCAGGAAACCTTCCGCACTACCTTCTCCAACTCGCCTTGTGAATCAACTTATTGTCTTTACCAATCTTATCCCAGCGCCTACTTCAGACAAAACGTGCCCAAGTCGGGGGCAATTCAAACCAATATGCCGGGGCTTTGTATTTTTGGTGCAATTGCCAATTATACCACTCGCTATAGTATTTCTCAGATCCTGGATCACAGCAATCCGGAAGTCAGAATCTTCATGAATTCGGAATTGAAGCAAACCAATTCTCCGGGATTTTGTGATGAGTCCTGGTCACTGGCCAAAGTCAAAGTAGAAGCTCTAATTGTAAATTGATCGGGATGAAGAACTTGGTTAGAAAGGATTGGTTTTTAGGGGTCCTGTTGGGGTTGGTTCTTTCCCTGAATTCCCTAAATGCTCAAACAATCCCCGCCGGTATGCCTGTACTGGATGATTATCTCAGAAGAGCACAGCTTTTGGGTCTGGTAGATTCGGCTTCATCTTTCATGATTCGTCCGCTTTATCCTGTCTTGGCATTTGGTGTGAAAGACGGCTTTGATCTGGACAGTTCGATCGTAGATCTGGGCAATTCTAAATACCACAGAAGATTTGGAACAGAAAAAAGGGGCAAATTCCTTGTGCTTCCTGCGACTAATAGACTTCAGTATAATTCAACGTATGCCTTTGGAGTAAATGACGGAGCTTTTATTCCCAATCGGGGCTTTCAAAACATCCTTAGTGCCGGAGCCTATGTAGAGTATGGCAAGTTTAGCCTGCAAGTGCAACCGGAGCTTTTGATGGCTCAAAACTTGGATTACATCGGGTTTCCGATTGAGCACCAGGCTACGATACTTTTTTATTATGAGTATATGAACCGGATCGACATGCCCGAGCGATTCGGAGATAAGCCATACAATCAATTCCTGGCCGGGCAATCCAGTTTAAGATTCAATCATAAAGAAATTTCTGTGGGGATTTCTACCGAAAGTCTTTGGTGGGGTCCGGGAAGAAGAAACTCCCTTCTTCTGGGAAACAATGCTCCGGGATTCCTTCATTTCACAGTAAATACCCGAAAACCTGTTCAGACTAAAATCGGGTCTTTTGAAGGACAACTGATTTCAGGGTTTTTGAAATCCTCGAAATTTCTTCCTCCATGGCCTGATTATAACATTCAGCAAAACCCGGTTTACATTCCAAAGCAAGATGATGGAAAGAGGTATTTAGCAGGATTGATCCTCACGTATCAGCCAAAATGGGTGCCTGGTTTATTTCTGGGCTATGGCTCGATCAATCATTTGTACCGGAATGATATTACGGATTTTTCAGATTTACTTCCTGTTTTCAACGGAAGAAAAGGTCCAGATAATATTTATGATCCGATCCGAGATAAAAGGCAGCAATTCAGTTCCGGATACTTCAGATGGATGAGTCCGGAAGGACATTTTGAGTTTTACGGAGAATATGGGACCAATGGAAATAGCACCACTGTCAATGATTTTCTGATAACTCCGGAATCCGGTCGAGGCTACACGTTTGGATTTTCCTACCTGATGGATTTGAAAAAAGAGGGACATCACATTCAGATCAGCTCCGAGATGACCCAAACGGGTCAAACGATCAGAGAAGATATTCGTAATCTTAAAACGTGGTACATCCATGACCATGTAAGACACGGATATACCAACAACGGACAGGCCCTCGGAGTCGGCAATGGTCCGGGGAGTAATGTGATTTTTGTGGAATTTGCATGGGTCAATAAGATGAATCGTATCGGTTTCCAAATGGAGCGAATCGAGTACAATAATGACTTCTACTATTACCGATATGAAGCTTCAAAGGACTTCCGAAATAAGTATGTAGATCTTGTTCCTTCGTTGATAACAGATTGGAAGTTGGGAGATTTTCTCCTGAGTGGAAGAATGCAGTATGTGAGCACCCTGAATTACAAGTGGTTTTTGGAGAATCAGCCCGACCAGTACTTTGTTCCCGGGTATGATCGGAAGAACTTTGTAGCACAATTGGGAGTGGCATATTTGTTCCGTTAAATTTTTATTCTTCGGGCAATTTTTCTGGTAAAGAGGCTGAATATTCCTTTTCTTATTCTTCCCTTTTCATCACCAAGGAGTGGAGATTGTTTAATGCAATCCAAAATCCCAATCCACAGCGCAGCTTTATTTAATATTCCATGCTTCCAGGATGCGCTCAGGGATTTGGAGTCATAGTTTTTGGAGAATAAGACATTCTTTGAATGGACGAACTCGCCCAAAAAGGAAATTTCTATTAGCCAGAGTAGATCTGCACAAAATTCTTTCTCTCCAAATCTTAATTTTTTCACGGGGATAATCTGCTTTACTGTTGAGCTTTTAAAAAGTCCATGATAAGCAGCCCACCAATGGTGTCCTCCCCTGTCCAGAATAGAAAGTACCCGATCAACAGGATCAGGTTTTTCGGTTGGATTGAGGTAAGTTGAAATGAACCGATTTCCATCCTTAAATCGATTTTCCATGCCTGGTATGCACAAAACAGCCTTTGGGTTCTGAGTCATAATCTCTACTTGCTCACTTACAAAGGCGGGTAATAAATGATCATCATGGGGGCTTAAGAAACAATAATCAGATTGATCCACGGCGATTTTCCAGCCCTTTTCGCTATTTGCAAACCAGCCAAGGTTTGATTCATTTCTAATTACTTTAAAGTTGGGGTGTTGCGTTGCAAAATCGCAGCAGATGGTAAACGTGTTATCAGGGGAGTAGTCATCGCAGATGATCACTTCAAAGTTTGGATAATCCTGAGCTGCCAAAGTTTCCAATGTGGCGATTATCAAATGCTCCGATTTGTAGGTGGTCACCAAACCAATAACCTTGGGATAAATTGACATTTTATAATTTTGTTGAGTAATTCTAAGTATTTAGGATGGGTTGATTGCAAAAAAATGTGCTTAATCCCTCTTTTTGGATTCAAGTTTAATCTAAGGTACTGAGAGGTTTTAAAATAATTAAACCAGAAATTGCATCAAAAATACCCGTGAAATGATAATAGTAGAAAAAAATAAGGTTGTGACCGTGACCTATTCCCTCAAAGTTGATGATGGTGAGACAGGACCGGTACCATTTGAAGAAGTAACCGAAAAATATCCTTTTGTTTTTCTTTTTGGTGCTGGTGGTGTTCTTCCCGGATTAGAAGATGCCATGAATGGAAAGGCCATCGGAGAAGAATTTTCGGTTTTTCTGGACTTCGAAAATGCCTACGGCGATTACGATGAGTCAAAAAAAGTAATTATTCCAAAGTCGAATTTTAAAGAAGACGGAAAGAAAAATAAGGATTTGCTAAAAGTAGGTCAGGTCATTCCGATGCAGGACGATAAAGGAAATCAGATGCGGGGAGAGATTACCAAAGTGGATTATCGTGGCGTTCACATGGATTTCAACTCACCCTTATCGGGGTATGATTTATCCTTTGAGGGGAAAATTATCTCTATTCGGGATGCTGAACCTGTTGAGATCGAACATGGACATGTCCATGGACCGGGAGGTCATCAACATTAATTGCTCAACCAACGTAAATACTTTTCAGCCATATCCCCCAATGTAGCCTGGCCGCTTTGGGGGATATTTCATAGTATTCCAAAATCTAAACTTGTATGAAAACAATTGTCGCTACCCTGGGAAAAGCAGCTCTATTCGGAATTTTTAGTCTATTTGTAGCATGCTCTGAGGAGGATAATCCAACGGTTAATGAAGAAATATCAGCCTCAGTTTCGGGGTTTGGCACCTTTACCTCATCCAAAGATTTTGATACGGTTTTTGGCACCAAGGTTACCACGAGTACTACTACTATCCTCAACATCCAAGGGACGGATAATAGCGGAAAGGGCTTCTTGTTAAGAATCTCACTTTACGAAGGTCCGGGTACCTATGAATTGGGTGTCGATACTCCAGAAAACTTAGCAATCTGGATAAATGGACCAACAACAGGAGATCAATATTTTACGAAATTTCAAGGAACTTCTGGCAGCATAGTTGTATCCGAAGATGCTGAGGGATCGGTCGAGGGATCTTTCGGATTTATTGGAAAATTGAGTGAGACGTCGACAGCAAAAACCATAACCAACGGTAAATTTAAAGTGAGTCTCAGGTAGTTTTAAGCCTATTAAAGAGGATTGGAAGGAAAATAAATTTTTTGAAAAAGCGAAGTTTCGGAAGATTGGGGTGATTGAACCGAAATGAAGCAAAGACCTCTCGTAATTGGGAGGTCTTTTTTTTATCGGATGCGGTATCCGACAGTTTTGTAGGCCATCTCTTTTGTCAAATCTTTCAGCCCTTCAATTCGCTCAGAAGTATAAAGTGCCAAAGCTTTGGAAAGTTGATTTGATGCTTCCTGATATTTTTGATTGTTGAAAAGTAGGATTGCATCATTGTAATAAAGAAGTCCTGCGAGTTGACTAAGACTTACCTTTCTGAAAATCGCATTGTTTGAAAGATCAATTGTTGGAGATCCGATTCGCTGATTCAATGATCCCAACTGAGCAAATTCTACTTGCTTGTAGGCCTCCAAATATGTGTCCACCTCAGAGGGTGCAGTGATCATTCCCCCGACAGGAAGAGTGCTTTCCAAGATGATATTTTTTCTGTCAACTTCCACTACAATAAATACGTGGTAGTCAGTTTCAACGATGTCAAATTTGTATCCATAACGGTCCAAAAGCATTCCCAAAGCTGCAGAAGCACTCACGCAGTCATATTTACCAGATCCCAGCATATCATTGAAAGTGGAATGCTGCTCGTATTTTTTGAGGAGGGACTGGTGGGTTTTCTGAAAGATCTGTCTCAAGAAATTGAGATCCTTTGATTCTTTAGCTCGTTTTTGATCAAGGTCCTCAACCAAATTGAGCCAAGTACTTCCTTCATTTATTTCTTCGGCACTTACTGCCCGGAATAGGGATAGGGGCTGGTTTTTGCCTTCGGTCCAAAAATACCGCTCAGCTTCTGATTCAAAATGCAAATTCTCCTCGGATACCGTCATTTCCTGGGCCTTGGCCGAACCAAGACCTGCCAGAAGAAGCAGTATGAAGAGTAAGTTTTTCATTGTACATGAACTCTGTGTTAATCAGATGTGATAAAATTAACAATTTGATAACATTGAGCAAATATTTGATCAAAAACTTAACATTGGAGTAACCGAGACTATTCATGATGGTAAGGCTCATTGCTCAGAATAGTAAATGCTCGGTAGAGTTGTTCTGCGAAAAAAGGGCGGATCATTTGGTGAGAAAAAGTCATTTTGGAAAGAGAGATTTTGCCGTTTGCCCGGGCATAAACTGCCTCAGAGAACCCATAAGGGCCTCCGATTACAAAAATCAGCTGTTTTAAACCTGAGTTCATCTTTTTCTGGAGGAAGTCCGAAAACTCCAGGGAACTGAACGTTTTACCTCTCTCATCGAGTAAAATAAGATCGTCTGAGGGTTGAAGTTTTTTAAGAATCAAATCACCTTCTTTTTCTTTTTGGGCAGGTATACTGAGTGATTTCGTGTTTTTGAGATCCAAAATGATCTCGAGTTCAAAGCGGATGTAATGTCCAAGACGCTGGACATATTCTTCAATCAGTTTTTGAATGGCCGGATTGTCTGTTTTCCCGATCGCTATCAGTCGAATTTGCATGCGATAAAGATGCATATTTAATCTGAGCGTGTAAAAAATCTTGGGGATACGCCACTTCCCTTTTTTCCGTCTAAAAGGAAAGTTAGCCGTCTCTCAACCTTTAATTCCTTTTAGTATTTATTAACAAAATTCTCATAAACAAAGCTTTATCGAGCCTGTTCTTTACTGATAAACCAAAAACTATTTACTGTCATGAAAAAATTAGGAAGTATTGTAATGGTGGCGTTGATGATATTAGCGTCTTCATTTACCACCAAAACACAGAATGTTCACGAAGTTGAAGCAGACATCGTGGACTTGGCAATCGCTACAGATTTCTTGTCTACTCTTGTTGCTGCTGTGAAAGCTGGCGACTTGGTGGATGTACTGAAAGGCGACGGACCATTCACAGTTTTCGCTCCTACAAACGAGGCTTTCGCTAAGTTACCTGCAGGAACAGTTGAGAATTTGTTGAAACCAGAGAATAAGGCTCAGCTTATTGCAGTTTTGACTTACCATGTAGTGCCGGGCAAAATCATGTCTAAAGACTTGAAAAATGGCCAAACTGCTGCAACGGTACAAGGAAAAAATATTACTGTTACCTTGAAAGATGGTAAAGCAATGATCAACAACGCAACAGTAACTGCTGCTGACATCGAAGCAAGCAATGGAGTGGTTCACGTGATCGACACGGTGATTTTGCCTCCAATGTAATTCGTGTTTGAATAATCTTCTAAGCCCTCTGATTTCAATCAGAGGGCTTTTTTTTGATCTATTTGTTTTGAAATCAGATCAAACATCTCTCCCATAACTCAGATTTCTTTATTGGGATTTATAGGTTACTTTTCATTTGTAAATATTTAATCCTGCTTTTTTATGAATAAAATCGCTTCTATTATCCTGATGGTTCTTTGTGGATTATCTGCAAAAGCACAATCTAATAGCCCCTATTTCGTTCAGGACCCGACCCTGACACCCGACGCCAAAGAAATCATTTTCAGCTATGAAGGAGACCTTTGGAAAGTAGCAACCGCCGGAGGGCAAGCTTTTCGACTTACGGCCATGGAAGGAATCGAAAGCAAGCCATCTGTCTCTCCTGACGGAAATTGGCTGGCTTTTTCCGGAGAACAGTTTGGGAATAAAGATGTCTTCCTGATGCCTTTGAAAGGAGGAGAAATACAGCGACTGACCTATCATGAAGCAGATGATGAAGTCGATTCCTGGAGCTGGTCAAGCGATCAGGTTTACTTCACTTCCGATCGATTCAATAGATTTTCCAATTACGTGGTCCATGTAAATGGGGAAACACCAAAGCGACTTTTTGCGCATTATTTCAATACCGTTCACAACGCAGTGGTTCATCCCAAAACCGGGGAGATATTTTTCAACGATACTTGGGAAAGCAAAAACTTCGCCCATAGGAAAAGATACACAGGCGAATACAATCCCGATATCCAATCTTATGAGCCTGTTTCGGGAAAATTCATTCAATACACTGATTTTGAAGGGAAAGACTTTGGCGCGACAATCGATCAAAATGGAAACGTTTATTTCAAATCCGATGAGGCAAACGGGCAATACAATCTATACACGTTCATAGGAAATACTAAAACTCAATTGACCGATTTTTCCACTTCGATCATGTGGCCAAAGGTGAGTTCAAATGGAGAAAAAGTTGTGTTTCGGAAAGATTATCAAATTTACGTTTTCGATGTGGCAACAGGAAAAACGATACAACCTGATATCATGATTTTTAAAAATCAGACTCTGGGCCAGGAAATCAATTTCAATGTCAGCGGTAAACTCAACAGTTTTGATATTTCACCTGATGGTGAAAAGATTGCTTTTGTTTCCAGAGGAGTACTTTTTATTTCTGATGCCAAAGGCAAGTTTGTCAAGCAAATCCCAACGCTTCCAACTGAAGCTGTAGAGGAAGTAAAATGGCTGGCGGATAACAAAACGCTGGTCTATTCCCGAACTGTTGGTGGTTACCACAATTGGTTTACCATCTCGGCCCAATATCCCAAATCAGAAAAACAACTCACTCAGGACAAACACAAGAACCGGCAACTGACATTAAATAAAGATAGGAGCCTTGGTGTCTATCTGGGAGGAAGGAATCAAGTCAGAGTAATTGATTTGAAAACTTTGGCAAGCGAAACAGTCGTGGAAGATGAGCTTTGGGGCTTTTATACACCAAATCCCTATTTCTCTCCCGACGATCAATACATCGTTTACAGTCCGATCAGGAATTTTGAGCGAGAGATTTTTGTCTACCATCGCCCTACCAAAAAGACTATGAACCTGACTGAGACGCTTGTGACCGAGACTAATCCATTCTGGTCACCTGATGGTAAATACCTGTTTTTCTCAAGCGATCGGATAAAAGCCAGCTATCCTTATGGCACAGAGTCAGCGCATTTGTATCGTATGAAACTGGATAAATTCTCGGAAGTATTTGAATCGGATAAGGTGGAGGCTCTTTTTGAAAAGAAGGACACTACTAAGATCAAGCCGCAAGTGAAAATAGCACCTGGTGATTTGATGAAACGAATTGAGCGGATTGGACCTGGCTTTGGCCAGCAGGATAATCCTTTCGTGATCCAAAAGGATAAGAAGACAATGATCTTTTTCTCCTCTGACCATAGCGAAGGAAATCCAAATCTATGGAAAGTAACTCTTGAAGATCTCGAAAGTCCAAAGACTGAAAAAGTGAGCGATCTGCGGAGTTCCAATTTCGAAATAGTGGAAGTGAAGGACAAGCTTTTCCTCTTAGTCGGTGGCAAGATCCATTCCCTCGATGCATCTACCAACAAGGTGGAGGAGATCAAAATTTCACAGGCATTTACCAAAAATCTGAAAGATGAGTTTGATCAGATGTTCTACGAAGCCTGGGCAGGAATGGAGCAGAATTTCTATGATGGGGATTTCCATGGCGAAAACTGGGAAGAGCACCGCGATCAATACGCCAAATACCTTCCATACGTGAGCAGCCGAGATGATCTCAGGATTATTTTCAACGACATGCTGGGAGAACTAAACACCTCCCATTTTGGATTTAGCTCAACCGGCGATGAAGAGGAAG
>JBILPR010000130.1:0-11132 GCA_044373795.1 Algoriphagus sp.
TCGCTTTGCCCGGATTTCAACTGTACCAAAACCAGCATCAGTGATCATTTTAAGATATTCAGCCAATGGCAAAGAACCACTCAGGCAAGGTGCCCTAAGTCTGGAATCGTTTCTCAATGCATCAGGCATTGGGTCCTCTGTTACAGGATCACTCAAAACCAACAGACCATGAGGCTCCAAAACACGGTACATCTCTGCTAGTGTTTTCTTCAGGTCTTCGTGTGTAAAAATATTGAACAGACAATTTTGGGCAGCGACATCGATCGAATTATCTTCCACAGGGAGGTCCAAAGCAGTTCCTTTCCTTAATTCGACAAAGCTTTTGTCAAACCAGGAGTTTTCATTTTCAGCCTTCAGAAGATTTTCTTCACAGGCACTTAGCATCTCATCCACTACATCCTCTCCTATTACACCGGCTTTTTGTCTGGAGAAATAGGCGAACTGCAAGACTTCCATACCACCGCCAACACCTACATAAAGAATTTTTGGCTGATTGACCAAATCTTGCGGATGCACCGTGCTACCACATCCAAAATCCATTTCCTGCATTATCTTAGGAATTGCCAACTCCGGAAGTTGCCAAATCGGAGTAGTAGTGCAGCAAAGTCCAAAATCAGGAGTCAAGGCCGCTTTGGTATACATGTCAACGGTGGTGTCCAGGTAGTTATTCATGATTTAACTTTCTGTTTTTCTTTTAATTTTTTCCAGTCTTCGATCCTATCCACATCGGAAAGAATTTCAAGTAACTCGTAAGAAATAGCCTGCTTTTCCAGCTTTTCCATAGTCAGGAAAAGGACTTTTTCTGAACTCCAAGGAACTTCCTTAAACAAATCTGCAAACATTTTTTTCATTCCCAGCAAATAATATCCTCCATCACGGGCTGGCCCGATTACAACCTCATGGATATTGAGTAATTCGAATGCTTTCACCACAATTTTACTTTCCAACTCGCCGCAATCAGTACCCAAAATGAGGATTTTTTCGTATCCATTTGCGAAAACAAATTGAAAAGCATTCCCCATTCTTGACCCAAGGTCATTTCCGGTCTGAACCTCAAATTTATAATCCTGATCAAATTCTGAAACGTCATCCGGAATGAAGTCCGAGAAAAAAAGAAATTTTTGTACTGGCACACTCACACATACCTCGTGTGTATGACGAACAAGTTGCTGGTAAATGTCCATTGCTACTTGATCACCCACATCGACGGATATTCTTGTTTTCACTTTTCCTAAAACGGCATTCTTCTGAAAAATGATCAATGCACTTTTTCCCATCAGGCTGTAGTCCCTCCGCAACTTGAACCAGAACCGGCTGTACAACCAAAACAATGATTTCTCACAACTATTTCCCGCTGTGAAAGAGTTTCCAAATTCCATTCCGAGATGTGTTGACTTTCCTGAGTATCAACTTTTAATTCTAGCATCTGATTGAAGTCGCAATCATATAAATACCCGTCCCAACCTACAGAAATGGTATTTCGACACATTACACCTTCTGCTGCAGTCGGATTGAAATTTTCGACAAGTTTCTCCATATAGGATTCGTAATTGTCGCTTCGAATCAAATATTCAAGAAATCGACTGATCGGAATATTGGTGATGGCGTAAAGCGAATTAAACTGAATATCAAATTTCTCTTTAAGTTTCTTTTTGAATTCAAGTTCCAAACCTTCCTGAGAACCAGGTAAAAAAGCTCCTGATGGATTGTAAACCAGATTAAGGATCAGCCCTGAACTCGAAATTCCATAACCCTGCTTATTGAGTAATTGAAGTGCTCTGATGGATTTGTCAAAAACACCGTCTCCTCTTTGAGAATCAGTCTTCATTGCAGTGAAATATGGCAAAGAGGACACGACTTCAACCCTGTTTTTCTCAAAGAATTCAGGTAAATCATAGTATTTAGGATTTGCCAAAATAATAGTCAGATTACACCGCACGATGATGGTAGCACTCGGATTTATGGCTCGAATAGATTCAACAAACCACGTGAATTCAGGATTCATTTCTGGTGCACCGCCTGTCAAATCAATGGTTTTGATCGAATGTTTTTCAATCACATCAAGACAGTATTCCATCGTTTCCTTAACCATGATTTCCTTCCGGTCCGGACCTGCATCCACATGGCAATGCTTACAAACCTGATTGCACATCTTTCCCAAGTTGATTTGCAAAATATCTATGGAAATGGTCTGAAGAGGAAAAAGACCTATTTCCCTTAATTTCTGTTTAAAACTTGAGTTAGAATCAATTGGAAAGCTTTTTTCCAAAATGTCCAACCCAAAAGATGGTTCTGAAATAGGGTGATGTTGTGCTTTGAGTGATTTCATTTACATGGAAATTTCCTTGATCTTATTTATCATTTGAGTTGAGTGCACCAAAGATGCTCCCCCCCTGATGGCAGCAGCAACGTGTACTGCCTCCATCATTTGTTCCTGGTCACAGCCTTTTTCCATTGTATCTGTAGTGTAAGCATCAATGCAATAGGGACATTGTATCGCATGAGCCACTGCCAAGGCAATCAAAGATTTTTCCCGCGCGGTGAGAGCGCCTTCTTTGAACACTTCACCATAATAAGAAAAAAACTTGTCCCCCATCGATTTTTGCAAATTCGTAATGGAACCAAATTTTTTAAGATCGTCGGGATCATAGTAAGTCTTCATTTTAAGATTTTTAATAAATACGAGATTTTATAATAACACTGATTCACGAAAATGATCTTTGATTTTGACTTTTTAAAAAAAAATAAAAATTAAAGCAACAGACTCCATTTGAGTTCGTTACTAGTCTATAATTTCTATAGGTTTTAAATAATTAAATTATGGGTTTAAGATTAGGTGATTTAGCTCCAAACTTTGTAGCAGAGACGAGCGAAGGCAAAATTGATTTTTATGAATATCTGGGAGACGGTTGGGGAGTTTTATTTTCGCATCCAGGAGATTACACACCAGTTTGTACAACAGAACTTGGTGCTGTGGCAAAGCTCAGAAGTGAATTCGAAAAGCGAAACACGAAAGTAATGGCTTTGAGTGTGGATGGATTGGAAAACCACAAGGGCTGGATTTCAGACATAAATGAAACTCAGCACACCGTGGTAAATTTCCCTATTATTGCGGACCAGGATCGAAAAGTATCAGACCTATACGACATGATCCACCCAAATTCCAATGAGAATTTGACGGTAAGATCCGTATTTGTGATCGGACCCGACAAAAAGATAAAGTTGATGATCACTTATCCGGCAAGTACAGGCAGAAACTTCGAAGAATTGATTCGCGTCATTGACTCATTACAATTGACCGCCAAATATTCAGTAGCAACTCCTGCTGATTGGAAAAAAGGCGAAGATGTAGTGGTTGGACTTTCGATCAAGACTGAAGATATTCCTGCAAAATTCCCCAAAGGACATAAGGTGATCAAACCTTATCTGAGAATGACTCCTCAGCCGGATTTATAATTCATTAACATCCAATTAAAAAGGGCTTCTGATCAGAAGCCCTTTTTAATTTATTTCGCAGTTTTTATTTGCTGGATTAATCCGACAACGGTACTGATTGTTTCCTTCATTTCGCTGAAGGCACCCTTGCTTATCAGATCTTTTCTGAAGAGTTGAGAACCCATCCCGACACATAAAACCCCTACATCAAACCAAGATTTGATGCTTTCTGCGGTCGGTTCAACCCCTCCTGTGGGAATGATTTCAATCCCAGGCAGAACTGCATGAACAGCCGGCACAAACTGAGGTGTCAAAATATTTGCAGGGTACATTTTTACCAATTCAGCTCCTAATTCCTGCGCAAAGAAAATCTCTGAAACTGTCCCGCAACCAGGAATCCAAGGCACGTCCATGAGTTTGCAGTATTCTCCGAGTTTAGGATTCATTACCGGAGCCACGATGAATTCAGCTCCCATATCCAAAAACTCTTCTGCCTGATGAGGATGATAGATGGTTCCTACGCCAAGACTCAATCCGGGCATCTGATCTGCAAGCTTGCGAAGTGCCGGATATATTCCCGGAGCTTCTTTGCCGCGATTTACCATCTCGATCACCCTGATTCCGCCTTCATAGGCAGTTTCGAGTAGTTTCAAACATATTTTTTCCTCGGGATGAAAGAAAATAGGCATTATGCCTGCCGCATTCATGGTGCGGATAAATGGTGTTGGATTCCTCATTATCGTTTGATTTTTCCGATTTTACCGGCTAACAATTCTTCAATTTCAGTTTTGGAGCAAAGCAGGATATCACCCGGAACGCTATGTTTGATAGCCCCGGCTGCGACTGCAAATTCCAATGCTTCCTGAGGTTTCATATGAAGCAAACCATAAATCAATCCTCCTGCAAAAGCATCACCCGTTCCCACTCTATCCACGATATGGGTTAAATCATAAGACTTAGAACTGAATGTTTTTTTCGGAGAATAGAGGTTCCCGGAAATCGTGTTGTGTGAAGAGCTATGAGAGATTCGGTCTGTCTTGGTGATGAATTTCAGATTTTTGAAATTTTTGAAAGCATGCTCTTTTGCCTCTTTGAAACCTTCAAAATCCAACCCAAGACATTGATTAAAGTCTCTGGAACCTGCAATCATAACGTTGGTGTATTGCATCAAGGCCGGCATTACTTCGTGTGGCTTCTTTCCAAACTGCCAAAGATTGCTTCTGTAATTGAGGTCTCCGCTGATCATAAGTCCCTTTTCAGCTGCTTTTTGAACAGCCATAAGCGCTAAATCAGCACATTCTTGAGATAATGCGGGGGTTATTCCTGACCAATGCAACCAATCTGCTCCTTTAAAAATCTTTTCCCATGGTAAATCGTTCCCATCAAATTTCGAAAATGAAGAATCTGCCCGATCATAGATGATTTGAGAACTCCTTTGCATAGCGCCATGCTCCAAAAAATAGACACCCATCCTACCTGGAATATGTCTGACATAGTTTGTATTGATTCCATTTCTTCTCAATGTGCCACTTGCCGCCCAGCCAATTTCATGGTCAGGAAATGCAGTGATATGAGAAACATCCATCCCCCAGTAAGCTAATGCCGCTCCAACATTTGCTTCCGATCCACCAAATTCTATATCAAGAGAATTAGCCTGAAAAAACCGCTCGTTACCCGGTGGTGAAAGCCTGAGCATTACCTCGCCCAGTGTTACAATTTTTTTCATCGATCAATTAATTTTTCTAATTTCAACTCCTTTAAACCTAAGATATATAAAGTAAACCTATGATCAATAAAGCCCTGAGCTTAGATCCCACAGATAATGTCGGCGTGGCACTCACTGACCTTGAATCCGGCCAATCGGTTTCAGTAAATGGCCAGAAAATTGAACTTACCGAACCCGTAGCAGCAAAGCATAAATTTGCAATAGAGCAGTTTTTGCAAGGCGATGATATCCTGATGTACGGCACAATCGTGGGTGAAGCAACGAGAACTATTGCCAAAGGAGCTGCAATCACGCTCGAAAACATCCGTCATAAGACCAAGCATTATCATAAATCTCCGGGCAATTACAAATGGAATCCACCGTCTGTGGAGCATTGGAAAGACCGAACTTTTTTAGGATACGGCCGATCTGATGGTCAGGTAGGTACGGCCAATTATTGGTTGGTTTTACCCTTGGTTTTTTGTGAAAACACTAACATAAAACTACTTCAGGAAGCATTCGAGAACGCCTTGGGCTTTTCTGTTCCCAATCCTTATGAGGTTCAAATTAGAGATTTGATTGCGGGATTTCAGTCCAAAGGAAATAAAGAAACTACGGAAACGGTTTCGGAAGTGATTGTATCTGGAAAAAGCAAAATTTTCGAAAATATTGATGGGATTCGATTTTTGACTCACAGCGGCGGTTGTGGCGGAACAAGACAAGATTCAGATTCTTTATGTGCATTACTGGCCGGATACATCAATCATCCAAACGTTTCCGGGGCTACAGTTTTAAGTTTAGGCTGCCAAAATGCACAGGCAAGTATCCTTCAGGAAAGTCTTAAAAAGATCCAAAAAGGCCAACCCAAGCCAGTGGTTATTTGTGATCAGCAAGTTGAAGGGACTACCGATCATTTGATTCAGAAAGCAATCCGAGAGACGTTTGATGGTTTGGTACAAGCAAACAAATCTGTACGGGAGCCATTTCCAATTACCAAACTTGTAATCGGTTTGGAATGTGGCGGGTCGGATGGATTCTCGGGGATTTCAGCAAATCCTGCTCTCGGGCATGTTTCAGATATTATGGCTGCTGTAGGTGGATCTGCTATTTTATCCGAGTTTCCTGAGCTTTGCGGAGCAGAACAAAATCTCATAAATCGCTGCAAAACAGATGCAATCGCTGACAAGTTTATTCACTTGATGGAAGCATATGCATTGGCAGCCGCTAGAGTTGGAAGTGGTTTTGATATGAATCCAAGTCCCGGAAACATCAAAGACGGTTTGCTTACTGATGCGATCAAGTCCTGCGGTGCTGCCAAAAAAGGCGGAACCGCTCCCATTTCCGGGGTTTTAGATTATACAGAATACATCTCCGAACCCGGATTAAATCTGCTTTGCACTCCTGGGAATGATGTGGAAAGCACGACAGGTTTGGCAGGAAGCGGTGCAAACATCATTTTGTTTACAACGGGACTTGGCACCCCAACCGGAAACCCGATCTGCCCTGTAATCAAAGTTTCTACGAACGATAAACTTGCAAATCGGATGGCTGACATCATAGATTTTAATGCAGGTGGTGTCATCAATGGAGAAGAAACAATAGAATCCTGTGGAGAAAAATTAATGGAATTTGTGCTGAAAGTAGCAGGTGGCCATATTCAAACCAAAGCAGATCAAAAGAAAAACTATGATTTTATCCCTTGGAAAAGAGGAGTTTCTTTATAAACAAAAAGAGCGGCTATAGGCCGCTCTTTTTGTTTATAAAGTTTGATAATTATTATTTAAAATTTAATATCTGCTCTCACAGTTGAAGTACCTTTTCCATTCGTTTGATTGTAAAAACCTTCCACTACACCTTTTCCAGACGCTCCAAGGAATTTTCCAGTCCCACCCACCACTTCAACTTTTGCTGAAAACTCCGTTCTAATAGAAGAAATTACTACTGCAAAATTAGTATCATTTTTAAAAAAGATAGCATTCCCTTTTCCGTCTGTAGTCAAGGAGTTTACACTGTTAGGTATGTCACTTAAAGTTAATCCAAGTTCTTCCAATTGGTCTGAATAAAATTGAGTAACAGGCGCACCTATAGTAGTCGTTTCTCCAATTACTAATTGATTAATAAATGAATATGATTTACCGATAAATGTTGCTTTTCCTACTCCGGTTCCTGGTAAGTACACAATAGGACCAAACTCATTGAAGCCTTCGACTCGTGGGGTTATTTGATTGGAAAACCTCTCAACATATTTAAACTCCCGAGATTTTCTAAGATTTTCTTCATTGATCTGATCTTCCGATAAGACAATTGATTGTTCCAACTTTTCATTGAGAATTGGAGACTCAGAATCCGATATACAAGACGTAACAATGATACTCGCAATAAATCCAAATAAGATTTTGGCGATTAAATGACTTTTTTCATTTGAATAATTTTTAATGGTTTTTGAATATTTCTATGATGAACATTTTTTCCACTGCTTATAAAATTTTCATAAACATAATTAATAATGTTTTTCATACCAATAAAAATGTCAATTATTCAAACTTCAATAATAAAAAAATTTGCAGTTGATGCTTTTAGCCTAATTGCTCTCGCATCTAGGTACTCCTTTGAATAATACCATTCCTCTGCAGTTTTTTTATCAGGAAATTCTAACATCACCAGTCGGTCATGATTCCACTCCCCTTCCATGACTTGAACAGGGTTTCCCCGGATGATGAATTTTCCTCCGTAAGCCTCAACAGTTGAGGGAGTTATTTTTTTATAGGCTTCGTATTCTTTGGGATCGTTGATATCAACTTCCACTAAAACATATGCAGGCATAGCGTCCAGTATTTAATATTTTGAAAATGCAGAAAATGAAATTGACTTACAACACTTCTATTTTTAATCAAACCCTAAACCTGCTGCGTACCTTGCTTTGGCAAAAGCAATTTTACTTTTTGAGACTAAATCATTTAGAGTTAGTCTGGAATCAAAGACTGTTACCTCTCGCGCATTGACCAGGAAAAGACTGCTTTCTCCGATGTCAAATCTCCTGACTTCACCTTGCAACAAAGCTTCCAAACTTTTAACGTTCTGCTCGAAAGTGGCAATCTGAATTTTGAGGTTTGACAGAGTATTCAATTCACTTTCAAGTTTGGTTCGAAGCTGAAGTTCTTTCAATTCTCTTGAGTTTTGCTTAAAGTCAATTTTGGCATTTGTCAACCCGAGAGCTCCTCTGGACTTTCTCAAAAGCAAAGGTGTGTAAACTGAAACTCCCCATTTATAATTATTCTCAAAAAATTGGGATTGGCTAAAATCCCCTACTTCTTCTGTTAAGAAATTATATTTCAATTTTACGACAGGAATGATTTGTTGGGATTTCAGCCGGCGCTCCACGTCCAATCCTGCCAATTCATAATCAGCAATTTTTAGGTCAGGATGATTTGCTATGATTTCGCGAAGCTCTGCTTCTTCAATTATGTTAAGTTGGTCATCAGAGAGTTTTTGAGGAACGATTTCTTCCTGCAAAGCCATCGGGTTGCCTTCCTCATCCCACAGAAAATTATTAAGCTCTTGCGATACGATGAAATACGCATTCTGAGCGCTTTGATAGCGATAATCTCTATTCAGTAATTGAGAATAGGCCTCGACAGTATCAATAGCAGCAAGATCGCCCAGTCTGAAACTTCCTTTGACAGCCTCAAATCTGATTTTCGCCAAGTTCACTCCCTCTCTTAATACTTCCTGATTGGAAAAAGCCAAAGCCCACCTCCAATACACGTCAGTAGCTTCCACATACAATTGATTAAGGAGTTGCAGTCGTTGGAATTCCGTCGATTGCTGGTAAATCTGAGCCTGCCTCAAAGTAGCTCTTCGTTCATCCAAAATTAACCCTTGCCCTATATTCACCGAAGCACCAACAGCAAAAAGACCATTGGAAGGAACATCATTTTCAGCATTAAGATTTTGTCCTGAATTCTGTTCAAATGTACTGGTTAACTCTACCCCGGCCCAGGTGGGAATATTTACACCGGCCTCCCTTTTGTCATAATAAGTACTTTCTTTAAAATTCTTTTTATCGAGGTTACCAAAAAACATCGGATCAAACCCACCCCTTGCCTGCCGTACCTCCATTTGGCCCATTCTGAGATTTATCTCTGCCTGGGCCGCAAGCGGATGATCAATTCTGACCCAACTCATAAAAGATTTAAAATCAAGCGTATCTGATCCCTGAGCTAAAACAGGAAAGAGAGTGAAATAGAATAAAATATTTATGATCAGATTCTTCATCATTTGTTTTCAGCTGATGCCTCTTTTTCTGAGTTGGTGTAATAATCGGCAGGGAAGCCATTGAGTTGACGCCATATTTCATACCAAACAGGCACGTCATTGAGTAAGGCAATTCCATCTGCTCCGGAGCCAATTCTTAATAAATCAGGCCAGGAATCTTCTTCAGGATCTTCAATCACCAGGACCCGATATTGATTATTTGGACCGGCAAACTGATCTATTGCCACCACGATTCCTCCAAAAGTTCCGTTGGAAAGTTGAGGCCATCCGGAAAATACAATCGCAGGCCAACCATCAAAGATGAATCGCACTTTATTTCCCTTTTCGATCAAAGGTAAATCGACAGGTTGAACATACATCTCCACGGCTAAATCCGCATCAGAGGGTACAATATTCAGGATTGGATCTCCTTCCTTGATCGTTTCTCCAATACCTACTTGAATAGCTTTAGCTAAGTACCCGTCCTGAGGCGCAAGGATGTAGCGAAATTTGGATCTTGCTTCGTAGTTGGAATACGTGTTTTCTAACTTGGAAGCAGTCGCTTCTGCATCATATTGTGAAGACATTGCCGTGAATTTCTCCGACTCTGCTTTTGCAAGCTTATCTCTAAAATCGTTATCAACCGCATTTAATTCGATTCTTGCCGCTAAAAGTTCATTTCTACTGCTTAAAAGGCTATTTTCGGAAGCGATCACTCCTGCTTGGACTTCCTGAAATCTCAACCTTCTGGTCTCTAAATCGACCAATGATCTCAGACCTTCTACGTACAATTGCTCCGCTCGTTCCAACTGTTCATTACCAATTTGAAAGTTGATTTTTGCTTGTTGAAATCTGATACTATCTGATAGCACTTTTAGTTCAGACATTTTCAATTTGTTCTGCGCTTGCTGCACTCTCAGAATGCTATTATCAGCCAAAGCGTCCATTTGGATGTCAAGAGCGGAGACTTTCCCTTTGTAAGATAAGGCAGCAAGATTTTTTGCATTGACCTGAAGTTGCGTTCGGGGTAAAAGCAGAGAGTCAAAATACTCATCTTTTACTTCAGAGATTTGGAGAATCGTATCACCTTTACTTACGAACGATCCTTCTGCTACATACCATTTTTCAATTCTTCCGGCGATTACCGAATGAATAGTCTGTGGTCGCTGATCAGGTCTCAATGCCGTCACATATCCTTTGGATCGAATATTTTGAGTCCATGGTACGAAGAGAACAATAAAAAGACTAAACACAAGCCATAAAAGAATCTTGACTCTTTGTTTAGCATCTTTTAAAGGAAGAGTCATTACCAAGCTCTTAGCTCCGCTAAAAGGTATTGATTCGTTGATTTTAACTTCAGAGATATTTAGCATGGCTTTAAGAATTCTTGTTTATATATGCTTGATATCCAACATAACTCCCTTGAAAAGCGACCTTTCCATCTTCCATCAATACAATTTGACTTGCTTTAGCAAAAATTGATTCATCGTTTGAGACTAATAGCAGGGTCCAATTTCCTTGGAATAGAAAATCAGCAACGCGGTTTTTGACATCTTCATCCACATAAAGAAGAGCATTTTCCATGACCATTGCTTTTGGCTCTCCCACGCAGGCTCTTGCTAACAAAATACTTTGAACCAACTTTCTGGAGAGTCCTCTTCCTTCCGGTTGAAGCATTGTATTGAAATCCTCCGGCAATTGATAAATATAATCTCTCAGGCCAACCAGTTTTAGGATG
>JBILPR010000010.1:0-34246 GCA_044373795.1 Algoriphagus sp.
CATTCCAGGAATTCTGGGATCAGTCCTTATTCAATGGTGTAGTAGCGGTTGAAACAGCCTCTTCCACATTGGTTCCGGTTGGTGATGTTTCTTTGGCAGCAGCTGAAGTATCAAAAGCTTACAAAGCTGATAATTCAGGTGCGGAACTTATAGTATATTCTAAAGTAGGTATCGGTAACGGTACATTTGCAAATAACCCTTGGCTTCAGGAAATGCCTGATCCGATCACCAAGGCGACTTGGGACAATTACCTGACTGTTTCTCAGAAGTGGGCAATCGAAAATGGAGTAACCATGATCGAAGAAAATACTTCAAAAGCTTCTGTTACTGTAAACGGTAAGATATTGGTTGTTCCGATTTTGGTTCAGCCGGGTCAAGCAGAAGGTACTTTCGGATTAGCATTGGGTTACGGTCGTACCAAAGCTGGAAGAGTAGCAGATGGAGTAGGTGTTAACGCTTACGACTTGCTTGATACTTCTAAAGGATTTGTCAATTTTGATATTACCGCTGGCGTAGAAGTAGCTGTAAACGGCGAATCCTATAAAATTGCCCGTACTCAGACCCATCAAACTTTCATGGGACGTGAAAACGTAATCCAGGAAGCTACTTTAGTTGATTATAAAGCAGATAATTCTGCAGGAAGATATAAGCCTGAGATTTATAAAGACGGCGAATTCATTAAACCTTCCAAGATTTCACTTTGGAAAGGTCATCAATACAGCCAGCATCATTGGGGTCTTGCAATTGACATGAACTCATGTATTGGTTGCGGAGCTTGTACAGTTGCATGTCAGGTTGAAAACAACGTATCTGTAGTTGGAAAGCAGGAAGTATTGAACAGAAGAGAAATGGCATGGATCCGAATTGATCGCTATTATTCTTCTGATGCACCGGCTGACGACTTGAAAGCAATTGAAATCGCTGCAGATAATCCTGAAGTGACTTTTCAGCCGATGATGTGTCAGCAGTGTAACAATGCACCGTGCGAAACTGTATGCCCTGTTGCTGCAACGACTCACTCTTCAGAAGGTCTTAACCAAATGACTTACAACAGATGTATTGGTACAAGATATTGTGCAAACAACTGTCCGTATAAAGTACGCCGATTCAACTGGTTCAAATACCACGATAACAAAGATTTCGCTGCAGCAAACTTTGCTCAGAATGATGATTTGGGTAAGATGGTTTTGAATCCGGATGTAACAGTTCGTGCTCGAGGAGTAATGGAAAAATGTTCCATGTGCGTTCAGAGAATCCAAGCTGGTAAACTCACTGCAAAACGGGAGAAGCGAAAAGTTCAGGATGGAGAGATCAATGTAGCTTGTGCTGTAGCTTGTCCAACGGATGCTTTGGTATTCGGCGACATGAACGATCCAAGCAGTAAAGTTTCCAAACTTCTTAAAATTGAAGAGAACATTTCAGCATTGAAAGAAGTGGGTGAGGAGAGAGCATATCATGTGCTTGAAGAGATCAACGTTAGTCCAAACGTTTGGTACTTTACCAAAATCAGAAATAAAGACAAAAACGAAGCGTAATTATAATTTTATCAACTATGCAGGTTACTTCACCCATACGACAGCCGTTAGTTACCGGAGGTAAAACCTACCATGATGTGACACATGATGTGTCTCGTCAGGTAGAGGGAAAGCCAACACTTACTTGGTTTTTAGCCTTCTTGACCGCCGTCGGTGTTTTGGCTTTAGGATCTTTAGCTTTGATTGCTACCCTTTGGGAAGGGATCGGAATGTGGGGTCTTAATAAAACTGTAGGCTGGGCTTGGGACATTACCAACTTCGTTTGGTGGGTCGGTATTGGTCACGCCGGAACTCTAATTTCAGCTGTACTTTTATTGTTCAGACAGAAATGGAGAACGTCCATTAACAGAGCTGCTGAAGCAATGACAATCTTCGCAGTTATTTGCGCAGCCTTATTCCCGGTGATTCACATGGGTCGACCTTGGGTCGGCGCTATTTGGGCACTTCCGCTTCCAAACACATACGGATCTCTTTGGGTAAACTTTAACTCCCCTCTTCTTTGGGACGTTTTTGCAATCTCGACTTACTTCTCAGTTTCCCTGGTATTCTGGTATATAGGTTTGATCCCTGATTTTGCTACTATCCGTGACAGAGCAACTGGCTTGAGAAAAACCATTTATGGTGCTCTTTCATTCGGTTGGGACGGAGCTGCTAAGACCTGGAGCAGATACGAATCAGTTTCTTTGATTC
Source organism: Algoriphagus sp. (assembly GCA_044373795.1). GTDB lineage: Bacteria > Bacteroidota > Bacteroidia > Cytophagales > Cyclobacteriaceae > Algoriphagus. Next base: position 2,226 of record JBILPR010000010.1, read on the forward strand.
TTGCTGGTTTGGCTACGCCACTTGTACTTTCAGTTCATACAATTGTATCCTTTGACTTTGCTACCTCGGTAATTCCGGGTTGGCACACGACCATCTTCCCTCCATACTTCGTTGCCGGTGCGATTTTCTCCGGATTCGCGATGGTATTGACGTTGATGATTATCACCAGAAAGGCATTCAAACTGGAAGATTATATTACAATCGGGCATATTGAATTGATGAATATTGTAATCATCATCACTGGTTCTATTGTGGGTGTTGCCTACATCACAGAGTTTTTCATCGCCTGGTATTCAGGTGTTGAGCCAGAATTCTACGCTTTCTATAACAGAGCAACCGGACCTTATTGGTGGGCTTACTGGTCAATGATGACTTGTAACGTAATTTCTCCACAGCTTTTCTGGTTCAGAAAGATCAGAACATCAATCGTGGCGACATTTGCTTTGTCAATTGTAGTAAACATCGGTATGTGGTTTGAGCGTTTCGTAATTATCGTAACCTCTCTTCACAGAGATTACTTGCCGTCTTCATGGGCTATGTTCTACCCAACAATTACTGATGTTGGAGTGTATATGTTCTCATTTGGTTTGTTCTTCACGCTGTTCTTCTTGTTTGCCAAATTCTTCCCGGTAATAAACATGGCTGAAGTAAAATCTGTATTGAAGTCTTCATCTGAAAAAGTCATCAAATAATCATGGAAAGAGATACCAATTTTATTTTGGGAGTGTACGACGATGAGGATGTATTACTCCACGCAGTTAAAAAGGTCAGATCAAGTGGAATAAAAATCCATGAGGTTTACTCCCCTTATCCGGTTCACGGGCTTGATGATGTACTTGGATACAAAAGAAGCAAATTGCCGATTGCTGCATTCTTGTTTGGAATGTTAGGAACCAGCTTGGCGTTGACCATGCAATTTTATATGATGAGATTTGATTGGCCAATGATTATTGGTGGTAAGGATTATGCTGCTGTTCCTGATTTTATACCGGTAACATTTGAGATGACTGTTTTACTTGCAGCATTTGGAATGGTTGGTGTGTTCATGATTAGTTCTAATTTGAAGCCATGGGCTCAGCCAAGAATATTTGATGTTAGAATAACGGATGACAAACATGTTATGGCAATCGATATTGCTAATAATTCAAGCATGGATTTGGAGAAAATCCAGGAGATTTTAAAGTCTTCAGGAGCATCCGAGGTTAATAAAAAAAGTTTTGAATAGTAATTCTGGAAATATGAAGATTGCTAAAACACTTAGCGTACTTGGGTTGGCAGTGGCCGGAATTTCATTTTCAGGCTGCAGAGCCGGAGGAGAAAATCAAGGCCTGGAATATGCCCCCCAGATGTACCATTCAGTTGCTTACGAACCACTTTCTCAAATCACAGATTCTGAGACAAAGGGTGATATAATTTCCACCAGAGAAGATGGAAAAGGTGAGTATTTCAACAGTAATATCAATAACCCCCACAGCATGAACATGCGTGAACCTGTTGCTAATACCGTACCCAGAAATAAGGAAGGTTATCTTCCTTATAGACTAAAGGCGTTTGAATTAGAGCCGGCAGCTTTAATAAAGAATCCTGTTAAATCCAATGAAGCAGTACTGGCCGAAGGTGAGCAATTGTTCCTCCAGTATTGTAATGCTTGCCACGGTAAGAATGGAGAAGGAGATGGTTTGGCCGGCGCTGTAATTGGTGGAGTTGCTAATCTTAAAGGAGGAGCATATATCGGATTGCCAGAAGGTCATATTTTCCATGTAATTACAAAAGGAAAAGGAAGAATGGGAGCTCATGGCTCCCAGATTACTCCTGAAAGCAGATGGAAAATTGTTCACTATGTTAAACAAGTTATTCAGGGTGCTTCTCCTGCTGCTGCTCCGGCCGTATCAGCTGACAGCACTGTTGTAGTAGCACAAGCAGAAACCCCAGCTAAATAATCATGGCTCATCACGACGTACATCATTATAATCTAGACCAAAAATTTGATTTTAAGGCTTCGACCAAGAAATCAATTGTTACTGTATTGGTCATTGGTATCGCATTATTGGCTCTTGGAGTGATCATGGCGATTTTTGGCGGTGGTCATGAAACAGAAGGGGCTGAAGCAGGTCACGCTTTTCATTGGTATGAAAGGCTTTACGCCAATCTTTGGATAAATAACGTTTATTTCGCAGGAATTGCAATAGTCGGAGTATTCTTCTTTGCTATTCAATATGCAGCTCAAGCTGGTTGGTCTTCACCAATAGTAAGAGTAATGTTATCATTTGGTCACTGGCTTCCATTTGCTGCCATCCTTATGTTAGTAACGTTTTTCGTTGCCAATCATGATTTGTTCCATTGGACTCATAGTTATCTTTTCGATAAAAATTCGGCTGAATATGATTCTATTATAGACGGAAAAGGAGCATTTTTCTACTGGCCTATGGAAAAAGGAACTTTTCCCGTTTTTTATATTGCCAGAATGATCATTTTCTTCAGTGTGTGGATTTTCTTCTTTAATAAGTTCAAGAAATTGAGCTTGGCTGAAGATATCAATGGTGGGACTTCATATTGGTACAAAATCAGAAGCAATGCGGCTTTCTTCCTTGTATTCTTCGCAGTTTCCTCATCTGTAAGTGCGTGGGATTGGGTGATGTCAATTGACACTCACTGGTTCTCTACATTGTTCGGTTGGTATGTATTTGCTTCCTGGTTTGTAGCTGGATTATCTTCAATTACTTTGGTTGTGATTTTCCTCAGAGGTCAGGGATATCTTGAAATGATTAACGAAAACCATATCCATGACCTGGGTAAATTCATCTTTGGTTTCTCTATTTTCTGGACTTATTTATGGTTCTCTCAGTTCTTGTTGATCTATTATGCCAACATACCTGAAGAAACAGTTTATTTCCTTGAGAGACTGGATAGTGATGTGTATGGACCGTTCATTTTTGTAAATTTAGGGATGAACTTTGTACTTCCCTTCCTAGTTTTAATGACTAGAGATGCGAAGAGACATGGAGTTTTTCTTAAATTGGTTTGTACGCTTCTTATAGTTGGGCATTGGGTTGATATTTTCCTGATGGTACAACCTGGAACATTAGGACACAACGGAGGGATAGGTTTCATGGAAGTTGGTATGTTTCTAGTTTATGGAGCATCTGTGGCGTTGGTAGTATTGAGTGGCTTGGCAAAACATAACTTGATTGCTAAAAATCACCCAATGCTTGAAGAAAGCTATAATCATCATATTTAATAACAGTCGAAAAAATTAAGATATGTACGAGTTTCTTATTGTAGTAGGTGTAGTCTTGTTGATTTCTGTAATCTGGATGGTTTACAGAATTCAGACGCTGGTTTCAGTAGTTAAGGGATCTGATAAAAAGATCGCTTCAGGTAGTAACAAAATCAACGCTGCATTATTTGTGGTTTGGTTGTTAGTGATGGGTGGTTTGATGTTTTGGTATTCAATAAAAGAGTGGGGTAATTACGAACCTCCTATTGCGTCCGAGCATGGTGTTGTGACTGATAATCTATTTTGGATCACAATGGCTGTAACGGGAGTTGTTTTTATCATAACTCACGTGTTACTCTTTGTATTTCCATATAAATATCAATACAACGAAAATAAAAAGGCAGCTTTCTTCCCTGACAACAATAAATTGGAAGTTATCTGGACAATTGTTCCGGGGATTGTTTTGGCCGGTTTAGTAATCTCAGGTTGGATGGCTTGGTCAGATATTACTGCTCCTGCTCCCGAAAATGCGCACGTGGTAGAAATAATGGGTTACCAATTTGCCTGGGAGGTAAGGTATCCGGGAAAAGATAAGGTTCTAGGAGATTACGATTACCGTTTGACAACTGCGAGCAACTCCCACGGAATTGATTTTACAGACAAGAATTCTATTGATGATTTCCCTTCTCCGGTAGTTGTAATTCCTAAGGGTGAGCCAGTTCTGTTCAAAATCAGAGCAAGAGATGTTTTGCACTCAGTCTTTGCTCCGCACATGAGATTGAAAATGGATGCAGTTCCTGGTATGCCCACTCGTTTCTGGTTTGTGCCTACAAAAACAACAGCAGAAATGAGAATAGAGCTGAACAATCCTGAATTTGAATATGAAATTGCTTGTACAGAAGTTTGTGGTCGTGGCCACTTCTCAATGAGAAAGGTGATAGAGGTGGTAGAGCCAGCTGCTTATCAAAAGTGGCTGACAGAACAGAAAACTTTTATCCAGCAGAATCCGGCTTTGGCCCAAGGTGTTTCTGTTGAGAAAAAAGAACTGGCAGAAATTCAATTGAGAAAAAATTAACAACAAAATTATAGATTATGGCTTCAGCAACTGTCGCAAATCATGATACTACAGCACACGATCATCATGATCATGAGCATCATGATAATTTTGTAACAAAGTATATTTTCACACAGGATCATAAAATGATCGGTAAGCAGTTCCTTGTTACCGGCATTTTCTGGGCTGTTATTGGTGGCTTCCTTTCTGTTCTCTTCAGATTACAATTGGGTTTCCCGGGGATGAGCATGGAGTTTCTGCGCCCACTTCTTGGAGGGTGGATTGATGAAAGCGGAGCTCTTGATCCTAACTTCTACCTTGCTTTAGTAACGATGCACGGAACTATTATGGTGTTCTTTGTCCTTACGGCAGGTTTGAGTGGTACGTTTTCAAATTTCCTGATTCCTTTGCAAATCGGAGCGCGTGATATGGCTTCTGGTTTCATGAATATGCTTTCGTATTGGTTCTTCTTCCTGTCCGGAGTGATCATGTTCATTTCGCTATTCATCAAAACTGGTCCTGCCGGTGGTGGATGGGTCATCTATCCCCCTTTATCAGCTCTTGAGCAAGCAATTCCTGGGTCAGGTTTGGGTATGACATTATGGTTGGTAGCGATGACCTTCTTTATTGTATCCTCACTTTTAGGAGGCATTAACTACATCACAACTATTATCAACCTCCGAACAAAAGGGATGTCTTTCTCAAGACTTCCTTTGACAATCTGGGCGTTTTTCCTGACAGCTGTAATTGGTCTTCTTTCTTTTCCGGTACTATTTGCAGCAGCTCTGTTGCTGGTCTTTGACAGAAGTTTTGGTACATCATTCTATCTTGCTGATATCTATATCGGAGGAGAGGCTTTGCCAAATACTGGAGGTAGTCCTGTACTTTTCCAACATTTGTTTTGGTTCCTTGGTCACCCTGAAGTTTATATAGTATTGCTTCCAGCTTTGGGTATTACTTCTGAGATCATTGCGACAAATTCAAGAAAGCCGATTTTCGGATACAAGGCGATGATCATTTCTATGTTGGGAATTACTGTTCTTTCCTTCATCGTATGGGCCCACCACATGTTCGTTTCAGGTTTGAATCCGTTCTTAGGTTCAATCTTCATGTTCCTTACTTTGATCATTGCTGTTCCATCTGCAGTTAAGGTATTTAACTACCTGACCACGCTCTGGAGAGGTAATTTGATTTTTACGCCAGGAATGTTGTTCTCAATCGGTCTTGTTTCGTTCTTTATTTCCGGAGGTCTTACAGGTATATTCCTTGGTAACTCAGCTATAGATATCCAGCTTCACGATACTTATTTCGTAGTAGCGCACTTTCACCTGGTTATGGGATCCGCGTCTTTCTTTGGAATGGTTGCCGGTATCTATCATTGGTTCCCTAAGATGTTTGGAAGAATGATGGATGCCCGTTTAGGATACATCCACTTCTGGTTGACTTTTACCGGAGTTTATCTGGTATTCTTCCCGATGCACTACATTGGAATTGCTGGTTTCCCGAGAAGATATTATTCATGGACCAACTTTGAATTTGCAAATATGTACACTGACTTAAACATGTTTGTTTCTGTTGCTGCTATTATCACTTTCGCTGCCCAGTTTATCTTCATGTTCAATTTCTTCTACAGTATGTTCAGAGGTAGAAAGGCGACACTTAATCCTTGGAAGTCAAACACACTTGAGTGGACGACTCCATTGCACCCTGGTCATGGTAACTGGCCTGGTGAGATCCCAACAGTTTACAGATGGCCTTATGATTACTCAAAGCCTGGGGCCGCCGAAGATTTCATTCCTCAAACTGTACCATTATCGGCAACTCCTGAATCAAATCTTCCTCATGAGCAAGAGTTAGTGAAGCTTGAAATGGAAATTATGAAAGACGAGTCAGAGGTTTTGGTGGCAAATGAATCAAAGCATTAAAGATACTGTAGGCAGCTTTCGCCGTGTCAGTTTGTACACGGTGATAGCTGTCTATTTTCTTATACTGGTTGGGGGAGTAGTAAGGAGCACAGGTTCTGGAATGGGCTGCCCTGATTGGCCAAAGTGTTTTGGGAGTTTGGTTCCTCCTACAAGCGTTGATCAACTCCCCGATAATTATCAAGAGATTTACCTTCAGAAAAGGATCGCCAAAAACGAAAGGTTTGTGGCTTCACTTGAAAAACTAGGTTTCTCCGAAACCGCTGATAGAATTGCAAATGACAAATCAATTCTTATTGAAGAAGATTTCAATGCACTGAAAACTTGGATTGAATATATCAATCGACTTATCGGAGTTTTGATAGGAATTTTGATAATTCTTACTGCTTGGAAGTCTATTGCTCTTTGGAAGATTGATAAAGTAATTCCGATCCTTTCTATTACTTCTCTGCTTCTTGTTCTCTTTCAAGGTTGGATAGGTTCAATAGTAGTTTCCACCAACCTTCTTACTTGGATGATCACCTTCCATATGCTTCTTGCTTTGGTTTTAGTGGCTTTGTTGATTTACGTTTATCATAGATCAGAAAGATTATTAAAAAGCGGAGTTGTTAAGATGGATGTGCCTGGAAAAGTAAAATGGATTCTTGTATTCGCTATTATTCTAATGGTTTTTCAAATTGTTCTCGGAACTCAAGTGAGAGAGCAAATTGATCAAATTTCCTTCTCCCTTGGTGATATGTTGAGAGAAGAGTGGGTTGAAAAGGTTGGTTTAAGCTTCCTTATTCACAGGTCTTATTCAATTCTGATACTAGGGTCTAATCTGCTATTTCTATTCTGGATTTTCAAATACACGGCTCGAAAATCTCAGGTTAATCTCTGGTCTCAAGTATTGGTTTTATTAGTTATACTTGAAATTATAACGGGTATTGGAATGGCGTACTTTGGTATTCCAGCATTCCTGCAGCCTATTCATCTATTAATTGGTTCTTTCATCATAGGAGTACAGACTTTATTGTTTCTCCAGATTAGAGACCATATTCAGTTTCGATTTAAAGAAAATTGAACATGAGGACAGTTGAAGTAACTGACCATAATTCCAATCTGATTCTTTCCAGAATCAAAGCCTATTCTGAACTTTTGAAATTCAGATTGTCGGCGCTGGTAACATTCTCAGCAGTATTCGGATATATCCTTGGTGATCAGGGCTCAAGCTTTGGTTGGGCAGGATTCGTTGGATTAGCTCTCGGCGGGTTTCTTATTAGTGGCGCCTCAGGTGCTGCCAATGAAATAATGGAGCGAGATCTTGATAAGCTCATGAAGCGAACTCAAAATCGTCCGCTTCCTCTTCAAACCATTTCTTTGCAAGAAGCTTATTGGTTTACTTTCTTAGTAGCTGTTTCCGGTATTGTTCTGCTATGGATTTTCACAAATCCTTTGACAACGTGGCTGGGTATTTTGAGTATGGTTTTGTATGTTTTTGCATATACTCCATTAAAAAGGGTCGGACCTATCGCAGTATTTGTTGGAGCTATTCCAGGAGCAATGCCGCCTCTTTTGGGCTGGACTGCTGCTACAGGTAGTATTTCTTATGAAGCACTTATAATTTTCGGTATTCAGTTTATCTGGCAATTCCCACATTTTTGGGCGATTGCATGGGTAAGTGATGAGGATTATAAAGCTGCAGGTTTTAAACTGCTTCCAAGCGGGGGTGGTAAAGATTTGAATACGGCTATTCAAATTATGATTTATACTCTTTTCCTTATTCCGTTGGGACTTTTGCCGACCTATTTTGGACTTACTGGTTTGAACTCCGGAATAGTGGCTACAATTTGTGGTGTGCTTTTTTTGGCTCAGACCTTTTCATTGATGAGAGATTGTTCAAGAAAATCAGCATTAAAAATAATGTTTGGTTCTTTTCTTTATTTGCCAATCGTTCAGATTGCCTACCTATTAGATAAATTACCTTAACACTATGGAAAAGGAATTGAATTACATCGATTTAGTGGAGCAGCCAATTTCCATGCATCCAAAGAAATTTGCTCTTTGGCTGTTTATGGTAACTGTAGTGATGGTTTTTGCCGGACTCACCAGTGCATATATAGTAAGACAAGCGGAAGGAAATTGGCTTGAATATGATTTACCTGTAATCTTTTGGATTACATCAGGGACAGTTGTTTTGAGTAGTCTTTTCCTCCATTATGCCTATTATTCTGCTCAAAAAGATAATCTGGCAGGGGTTAGAATAGGAATGTCTCTGGCAGTATTGCTTGGTGTTGCTTTTCTCGTAGGGCAATGGTACAGTTGGGTGGCAATGGTGGATCGTGAAGTGTTTTTTGTAGGGAATCCATCCGGATCATTTCTTTATGTTTTTACAGGACTTCATGCTGTTCACTTGATCAGCGGTGTGATATTTCTGATTATTGTATTAATTTCGAGCTTCAGATATGAAGTCCATTCTAAGTCAATGATTGCAATGGAAATGGCTACTACCTATTGGCATTTTCTCGCAGGTTTGTGGCTTTATCTGTTTATGTTTTTGCTTTTGAATCATTAAATAAAACCCGGTACAAATAATTAATCTATGTCTGCGCATTCTACTGCAATAGGAGTTAGCTCAAAAAGAGGCACTTGGGGAGGTGGTAATGAACCTTTCAAAGCCAGCTACGGAAAAATCATGATGTGGTTTTTCCTGCTTTCCGACATCTTCACTTTCGCTGCTTTTTTGATCACCTATTTATCGATCAGAGTAAGTTACCCTGCTTATGCGGGTTCTGCGAGCGAATTTGCAGGTTCGAATGAATACTGGCCTGTCCCTGAATTAGTGTTTGAGGCGTTACCGTTTGTACATGGGCTTCACGCACCTTTGATTTTCGTGGGTATCATGACTTTCGTTTTGATTTCCTCTTCGGTCACCATGGTTTTGGCGGTTGAAGCTGGTCATAGAAATGATAGAAACGATGTTGTGAAATGGATGCTTTGGACGCTTCTTGGAGGTATTACCTTCCTTGGCTGTCAGGCTTGGGAGTGGAATCACTTTATTCACGGAACTGAAACCGGAACTGTATTGACCTATGTCAATGATCTCAACAGACTAGTTACTGAAACGGTCTTTGGTGCTAATCTTACTGTTAACGAATACGGTCCCCCTGCCTTCGCTCAGTTGTTCTTCTTCATTACGGGTTTCCATGGATTCCACGTTACTATCGGTGTTTTCCTTTTATTCTTATGCTTTTATCAGGCGGCAGTAGGAGTTTATGATAGAAGAGGACATTATGAAATGGTAGAGAAAATAGGCCTCTATTGGCACTTTGTTGACTTGGTATGGGTATTTGTGTTCACTTTATTCTATCTGATCTAAGCCTTTAAAAAAATCGACATATGCTAATTCAAGAAAATAAATCAACCCTTGAGGTTCAGCCCCGAGACGAAGAAAAAGTAAAAAAAATCTGGAAAACAGCAGGTATCCTTCTGGCTATTACTGTAGTAGAATTTATCATGGCCTTTACCATGGACAGAGGATTTATACTATATTTCCTATTCATTGCCCTTACCATTTGGAAGGCAAAATACATAATGATGGAGTTCATGCATCTTGGAGAGGAAGCAAAACCATTGTTCTATTCAATTATCGTTCCTTTGATTTTCCTGGTTTGGCTCGTTATTGCATTGATGAAAGAAGGTTCTGAGATCTTCTTAATGCGCTGGTAAGAAAAAAATCTTTAAAATAAAGAAGGTTGGAGTGTGACACTTCAACCTTCTTTTTTGTTACATAAATACTATGAAGGGAATAAGGATTTTACAAGGGATGGTTTTAGTCTGCATCCTGCTGGTGCCCATTTTAATTTTCATGTTTTTGAGAGGTTTCGGTACAAACGAATACGAACTTCCTGTATTTTTCGAAAAAGGTGTTGATAATCCGTTTCAGGAATGTCCCATTGCTGATACAACCCAACATTACATTCCCGATTTTGCCTTTACCAATCAAGATGGAAAAACAGTGGGCAAAGCTCAAATGGAAGGAAAGATTACGATTGTAGATTTCTTTTTCACTTCGTGCCCCAGTATCTGTCCCGATATGTCCAGAGAAATGGAGCGAGTAAATGATATATTCAGAGATGAGCCTCGGGTTCAGATATTCTCTATTAGTATCGATCCCGATTATGACACCCCTCCGGTTTTAAAGGAATATGCAGACAGACATTATGCACAGGCTGGTAAGTGGGATTTTCTTACAGGAGATAAGCTTGAAACCTACCGCTTGGCAAGATGTGGTTTTGTAATTCCAACATTAGACGGAAACGGAGTAGCAGAAGACTTTGTACATAGCGATAAATTCATCCTGGTGGATGAATTAGGTAGAATTAGAGGCTATTACAGCGGAACAAATAGGGAGGATGTTGACTTACTAATGTTAGAAGCAAAAATTTTATTACATGGAAAAAAGTAACATTTCATTACTTCAGAATGAAACGAAGGTAAAAGGCTGGATTGTAGGAATTTCAATATTAATTCCTGTAGTGGTTGCGATTCTGATTTATATGCCGACAAAAGTCGATTTGGGTGCTGATTGGGTTTATTTTCTCCCTCACCTGAATGCAGTGATAAATTCAGCGGCAACAATAGCTTTGATTGCGGGATTGATTTTTATCAAACAAAAAAATATTGCCTACCATAGAGCATCCATGACGATCGCGTTTGGTCTTGGAGCAATTTTCTTGGTGTCTTATGTTATTTACCACGGCGCTGCAGAAAGCACAACATTCGGAGGGGAAGGTTCAATTCGAATTGTTTATTATTTTCTCCTGCTTACACATATCGTTTTAGCTGCTGTAGCGCTCTTTCCGATTCTTTTCGCCTACTATTATGGTCTTACTGATCAGAGGGAAAAACATCGAAAAGTAGTTAAATTTGCCTATCCGATATGGTTATATGTGACCGTGACAGGAGTGATAGTCTATCTGATGATCAGCCCGTATTACACTCATTGATTAATAAATCATTCACTAAATAACTTTGTGACATGAAAAAGTTTCTGAAATTAGCCCTGATTTTCCTTTTTACACTGTCGTTTCAAGGATTGACTTTTGCTCAATGTTCGATGTGCCGTGCTTCCGTTGAAAACAATGTCAGCAATGGAGATACCAGTATCGGAGCAGGTTTGAACAGCGGGATTATCTATCTGTTCGTAATGCCTTATTTACTGGCAATGATTATAGGATTCCTTTGGTGGAAATCTGCCAAGAAAAGGAAGTCAAAATTGGCTGTATGAAGCACCAAATAAAAGAGCAAAGTTTGATCAGAGACTTTGCTTTTTTTATTTTTAGATGAAATCTAGCCTGCCAGAAGCAGACAAGCACGACTCATGACTTACATACAGGGGTGATTATCAAATATGCGAGATTCCATCCCGTTTTCTTCGTTATGGGACAGGTTATGGCCATTAAAAATCAAATTATAAACAGATGAAATCGAGCACGCAAGCGTCACACAAAGGGATGATTATTGACTATGCGAGAATCCATCCCGTTTTCTTCGTCACGAGACAGGTTATGGCCATTAAAATCAATTTTAAACAGATGAAATGAGCCAAGAATCCCGACGGCTGATCATTCTGGTCAGTATTTTCTCTCTGCTTGCTGTATTAATTCTTAATTTCTTTTTTTTTCAAAAAAGTGAGGAAGAAACTGGTTTAATAGCTCTTCAGGAACGAGTTCAGGAAGTTGATAAAGAGTTTGATGAGGATTTCATAGAAATTTTAATGACTGTCCGGCCGGATGATCAGATAACCTTTGATCATATAAGCACTGTAGGTCACAAACACCCATTTTTCCTTCTGGACCCCAAAGGAGAACTTCTTTATTGGTCTGACTTCACCCTCACCCTTGATTTTTCAAAAGTTGATTTGGGTAAAGCCTACCAGTTTTTGGAGGATCCTTACGGAACAATGCTTTTGAAGATCCGAAAGGTTAATCGGGACGGCACCGATTATTTTATGGTGCATGTGCTGAGATTGGTGCTTCCGGGAAATATTCAAAATGATTATCTGATTACAGGTCCTAATCCCCAACTTTTTGGAAACGATAGTTTTGATCTTTTTGAAGATCCCAAAAAGGGAGCTCTTCAGGTAAATAACCTTGCAGGAATCCCTCTTTTTGGAATCACATTTCTATTTGGTTATCTGCCTGCGGGAAGTGTCGCTAATCCTGCAATCCTGATATTTTTTAGCTCAATTTTGCTTTTGTATTTTTTACTTAGTTCGAATTTTATTCTGAATAAATGGCAAAAAGGAAGGCGCTGGCAGGCAATCGCTTATGGAACAGTGATCCTTGTAGCATTTCGATTAGTGATGCTTTTGCTTGATTTTCCTGGGAGCTATTTGAATCTCGGTCTTTTCAATTCTGCGAATTATGCCTCCTCTTGGTTCAATCCGAGTCTTGGAGATCTTCTGATTAATACCCTCTGTGGAGTCCTTATTTTGGGGTTGATTATTTTTCAAATGGCTTCCAAACCTATGCACCTCAAGATTAAGGTTCTCAATGGGAAAAACGATTTCCGTGTGTTTTTCTCAATTGCAGTTTTGGCAAGTTCTATAGGCCTTTTTATGTTTTGGTCTTTGCCAAGAGATCTTATTCTCAATTCCCAGTGGGCGCTAGACATCAGTTCCATTCCCTCTTTTGATTTTTATAAAGGATTAAGCTTTCTGATTTTGTTTGCATGGGGAGCGGCGTATGTTCTGCTTTCCCTCACCTTGGTCAGTTTGCTGATAGAGGTTCAAGGAAGAAAAAGGGAATACTACCAAGCATTTATTCTGGTTGGTTTACCGGTAGCAGGAGTTTTGTTATTCTTTAGTTTTTGGAGTGGGGTTATCTGGTTGATCCATCTAGGTTTTCTTACACTGATCATTCGGTTTGAGCTATTTAAAAATGTCTTCCGTCTTGGCCTTGAGACGTTTTTAACTTTCTTTTTTGCTTGCCTCATCACCGCAATGATTGCAGGAATCAGCACTTTTCAAACTGAAAAGGAGCAAATCATCCAGTCCAAAGTTCGATTTGCAAATCAAAACCTGATCGAGGAGGATGTGATGACAGAGTTTTTTCTGGGTGAAATTTTCATAAGAATGCAGGGGGATTTGTTCATCCAAAATCGCATTGCTGATCCCTTATTTTCCAAAGAGTTAATTGAAACCAAAATCAGAAAGATTTACCTCGATAATTATTTCGATCAGTTTGAGGTTCAAGTCAGAATTTTTTCATCAAGTGGGCAGCAAATTCATGGACCTACAGACTCAGATGGATTGGTCGATTTGAGGCTGAAGTATATTAAAAGTGACTATGCTACCAGCGTAAAAGATTTGTATTTTATTCCGGGAAATGAGAGCTATGCCGGCAATCGGTTCATTGCTTTTATCCCGATGGCTAAGGATAATTCACCTCAGGGCTTTATTTTTCTGGAATTGAACCAGCTTCGTGTGCAGCCAAGTTCAGTTTATCCCAAATTACTATTGGATAGAAAGTACATCGAAAAACTGGATCCTGTCCGGTATGATTTCGCTGTTTTCAAGGATAAAGAACTAATCAGGAGTTCTGGAACTTTCAATTATTCCGTCTCGGGAATCAAAACTCGTCTGGATCAAACTCAGTTGGTCGAAGCCGGAGTTCACGTGGATCGCTATCATCATTTAGGCCTCATTAACGGTGATGAGATGATCGTTATTTCATCGCCAAACATCAGCCTGTCCCACTTTTTCGGAAACATTTCCTTGTTTTTCGTGGCGTTCGTTTTCCTTACATTCCTGAGTATTTTGATCAATACGCTTCAAAAAGGGTACCGGAATTTTGAATTCAATTACTCCACCAAGCTTCAACTTTACCTCAATTTTGCCTTTTTCTTTCCGATTATTATCATCAGTATCATCACGATTGGACTGTTGGCAAACAGCTATCGGGAAGACTTAGATCGTCAGTACATTCAAAAAGCCGGGTTGATCCGAAGTAATTTGGGAGGATTTCTGAGTAATCAGAATTTGGAAACTGTAGACAGTGATTTGCTCAATGAAGAGGTCAATCAACTGGCTAATACAATTGCCAGCGATATCCATATCTACAGTATTGATGGCAAACTGGAGTCTACCAATAGAGCGAATATTTTCGATAAGAAGATTCTTTCTCCCTGGATCAATCCACGGGCTCTTGCCGAAATCGTGGAGAAAAACCAAAACCAGTTTCTGGCAGATGAGCAAGTTGGAAAGCTTCGATACAAATCTGTTTACCTCACGATTCCTGCTCAGGATAGCCAGGAAAACTTGGGGATTTTGGCTGTTCCGTTCTTCGAATCTGAGGCCGAACTCAATTCGCTCATTGCTGATGTTTTGAGCAATATTTTCAATGCCTTTGTCGTCATTTTCATTCTCTTTTTGTTCGTCTCGTATTTCGTTTCGAAGAACCTGACCTTCCCTTTCAGACTGCTGACGCAAAAGCTAAAAGCTACCAATCTCGACAATAACGTGCCGATGGTTTGGGGCTCTAAAGATGAAATTGGCTTACTGGTCAATGAATACAACAACATGCTATTCAAGCTTGAAGCCAGTAAGAAAGTGCTTGCGTCCACAGAAAAGGAATCAGCTTGGAGAGAAATGGCCAAGCAAGTGGCACATGAAATCAAAAACCCGCTGACTCCAATAAAGCTTACGCTTCAGCATTTGCTCAGGATGGAGAGCGAGGGGAAACTCGACGATTTTTCCAAGCTGCGAAAGTCACTCGAAACGATCATTCATCAGGTGGATGCACTCAGTGGTATTGCTTCATCCTTTTCCACGTTTGCAAAAATGCCACTCCCCAAGAATGAGCTAATGAATTTCAAAATCGTCCTGAATCAGGTTCTTGAGCTTTTTAAGAACGATCAGCGATTGGATTTAATTTTTCAGGACGATTCATTTTCAGATGAAATTCTCATTATGGGCGATGACAAACTCTTTGGAAGGGTCATTTCCAACCTGATCATCAATGGAATTCAGGCAGCGGAACCCGGACAAAGACCTGTGATCAATGTTTGGCTTTGGATGACTGAGCAAGCAGTATTTCTTGAGATTTCTGACAACGGAAGGGGAATTCTCCCGGAACTGAGAGATAAAATCTTTATCCCAAATTTCTCCACCAAATCGCAAGGCTCGGGTCTTGGACTTGCCATTGCAAAAAGCGGAGTTGAAACCGCCGGAGGAAAAATCTGGTTTGAAACAGAGATCGGAAAAGGAACGACCTTTTACCTCACGTTTCCATTGATCGGATAATTTTTGTTTTGTTAACTTGGTGCATAATGGTGTCGGAATCAGCATGCGAATTTGGATAGTTTCCTGTGTTTTTTGGCTTGGTCTTTTTGGCGCTGTCCAGGCACAGGAGAGATGCCGCTGGGTTGTAGGTGATTTTTTTGCAAAACCGACAGTTGCAGATTCTCTTTCGGTTGTCGAATCTAGCATTAAAATCGCCGACAAATCAGGCAAAGCCTACGACTTCAAATATGATCTGAGTACCAATTCCCTTCAGGTACTTTTTAGGGAAAATGAGATTCCTGATTCTCTTCGAGTTTGCTACCGCACTTTTTCAATGCGCCTGGACAAACCTGTTGCCAAGAGAACCTTACTCGCTGATTACGATTCCACAGCAAGATTCAGGGACAATCGAATTCAGGAATCTCCTACCTTTGACTTCAGGGAGGAGCTTTTTCCTACTACCGATTTGTATAAATCCGGAAGTTTGACACGGGGGATTTCCTTCGGAAACACGCAAAATGTCTTTGTCAATTCGGCGCTTAATCTTCAACTCGAAGGTGCGATTTCTGATAATTTGAATATTCGGGCCAGCATTACGGACCAAAATGTTCCTTTTCAACCTGAAGGAAATACGCAGCAAATCCAAGATTTTGATAACGTCCTGATTGAGCTCTACAATGATGATTTCAGTCTCGGGGCCGGTGATGTGGTTTTGCAACAGCGCCAGTCCGAATTTCTCAGATATTATAAAAATGTGCAAGGACTCCAGTTTACTTCCAAATACAAAATGAAGGGAAACTGGACTGCAAATTCTCAGGGGTTTGCTTCTATAGCGAAAGGCAAATTCGCTTCTATCCAGCTTCCGATCCTCGAAGGAGTCTTAGGTCCATATCGGGTTAGCGGTCCTCAAAATGAGCGCTATGTGATCATTTTGGCTAATTCCGAAAAGATTTTTCTGGATGGCAGATTGCTCCAGCGTGGTTTCAATGCCGATTACGTGATTGATTACAATCAGGCAGAAATCACGTTTACGCCAAAAATTTTGATCACCCAATATTCCCGAGTCCGGGTTGACTTCGAATATTCGGAACGGAATTATTCCCGCTCGATTTTGGGAGCAAATCATTCTCAGACCAACGGAAAAGTAGATTTTTATCTCAATTACTATCAGGAAAAGGACAATCGAAACCGGCCTTTGTTCACTGATTTTTCGCAGGAAGAACTCTCGCTTTTAGCCTCGGTCGGAGATCAGACTGAGTTGGCAACGATTCCCAGAATCGATAGTGTGGCTTTTGATCCAAATAGAATCCTGTATGAAAAAGTGGTCGAGGAGGACGGATTAGGGAGTTTTCTGACTTTTTACCGGTACTCAACAGAGCCCGAGTTGGCACATTTCGCTTTGTCGTTTTCACAGGTTGGATCAGGATTGGGGGATTACCGGCGCGTCAGTCAGCTTTCCAATGGAACGGTTTTCGAATACATTCCCCGTCAGGCCGGGCAGCCTCAGGGAGATTATTCAATTCTCACCCAATTGCCGGCCCCGGACACCAAGCGAATGGTGACTGCAGGAACTCGGATCAAGCTGAATGAATACGAGAAAGTCTACACAGAATTTGCGCTTTCGTCAGCAGATAAAAATCTCTTCTCCGATATCGATGACCAGAATAATCAGGGAATGGGTCTGAAAATCGGTCTTCAATCTGAGAATCGCCAGTTGGACATGTTGAAGGGCTATACTTTCAAAGGCCAAACGGAACTTGAATACAACTCCACCAACTTCACGTTCATTGATCGATTCCGATACATCGAATTTGAACGGGATTGGGGATTGACTCAAGAAGATTTGAAAAATGCTGCCGCTGAGCAATTTTTCTGGACACAGGTCGGTTTGGAAAAAGATGCACTGAACACCTTCAATTACAAGGTTTTCCTTCGAAACAGGGAAAATGTCCTGAGCGGTTCGCAGCATACTGCCAACTGGAATCTGCAACTGGGATCGAAAATCAGGTTGCGCCAGGAATTTTTCCGGCTGAAAAGTACCAAGGATAGCCTCGATTCGGACTGGACTCGTTACCTCGGAAATATCAGTTTTCAATCTAAAATTTTGGTCCCTGGCTATCAGTTTTCATTGGACAGGAATTCCCTGCGGAATGCTAAAATAGATTCGGTACTAAGCACGGCGATGAATTTCAAAGAGCACCTGGTCTATCTTCGCAGCAATGACACGTTGAGTTATTCCTTCCTCGCCGATGCAGCATGGAGGGAGGATAAAGCGCCTTTCCAAGGGAGTCTTGTTAATGATACCCGCGCATTTACCTCGAATTTCACCCTTAGGAAGCAATGGACTCAGCATAGCTTGAGTAGCACATTTACCTATCGGGAACTCGAATATCTCCAGCGAGCTTTACCAACAGAGTTGACCGTAATGGGAAAACTGGACTATCAGGGAAGTTTGGGGAAAAACATCATCCGAAATGAAATCAGTTACGCAATCGGAAACGGGCGTGAACTCCAGCGGGAATTTGTCTTTTTGCCGGCACCAAACGGAGACGGCACGCATACCTGGCGTGATGATAACGGGGATGCAATCCAGCAATTGAATGAGTTTTATCTGGCAATCAATCCGGAGGAAAAGCAATACATCAAGATTTTTGTACCAACAGATACTTATACCCAAGCCTACACCAGCATTCTGAATTATCGGCTTCAGGCCAAATTTCCCGAGACTTGGAAAGATGTCGGCGGACTCAAAACTTTCCTGCATCGATTTTCTAATACGACCAGTTTGAGTGTGGAAAAGAAAGTCACTTCGGATGATTTTGGCGACCGGATCAAACCTTTTATCAATGGAATAGATCGGGCTGAGATCTTGTCTTTGCGACAAGTGATCCGCACGAGTTTCTTCTTCAATCGGGCTTCTGCCAATTATGGATTTGACTTATCACTTTTCGACAGTCAGCTGAAGCAGTTGCTTTCCGGAGGTTTTGAAGATTTTATTCAACAGGATTGGAAGCTCAATACGCGATATAATTTCAGCACACATACCACACTGAGAATTTTAGCAGGAACTGGGAATCGAATCTCCGCCTCAGATTTCCTCGATAACCGAAACTACAGCATCGATCAAAATTCCATCGGACCGGAATTTGCCTGGCAGCCGACGCCTTTCTTCCGAACTACCGCCTCCTATCTTTTCACAGGGAAGGAGAATATCGATAATCCTGAGTTTGAAGAAAAAGCTCAATTGCATCAGGTGGGTCTGGATTTGCGTTACGCGAAAGCAATCAAAACCACTCTGACAGGCAACTTGAAATTGATCCAGATTGATTACAATGGAGTTTCCAATTCACCCGTTGGGTATGAAATGCTTCAGGCGCTGACTCCCGGAACCAACGTAACCTGGACAGTCAGCTGGCTCCAAAAGATAGGAGAAGGACTTCAGCTGAACCTGGTTTACGAGGGAAGAAACTCACAGGGCCTCGACCAAATAGTGCATGTCGGCAGAATGCAAGTTTCCGCGCTGTTTTAAAAAAAAATGTAACTTTGCCACCAGCCAGATAGTTGTCATACTAACTATTAAACTACTAACAAAATGCGCAAAAGTATTCTGGTTACAGGAGGTACAAAAGGAATCGGAAGAGCGATCATTGAGCGATTTGCCGGGGAAGGTTTTGACATCATGACCTGCTCGCGCAATGAGAAGGAGTTGGCGACATTGCAGGCTGATTTGGAAAGCAGATTTCCCTCGATTCGGGTTTTGACAGTGCAGGCAGATCTTTCCAAAAAAGAGGAAGTGGACAAGCTTGCGACAGCAGTTAAAGCTTTTGCAATCCCTGATGTATTGGTGAATAATACCGGGGTTTTTCTTCCAGGAGCCATTCACAGCGAGCCCGAGGGAAACTTTGAACTCATGATGCAGACCAATTTATTCTCTGCTTATAATTTGACGCGTGCTTTGGTCAATGAAATGATCGCCCGCAAATCAGGACATATTTTCAGTATGGGTTCGATCGCTGGACTCACTGCCTATCCTAATGGCGGAAGCTATGCAGTTTCCAAATGGGCGATGCTTGGCATGACCAAATGCCTGAGAGAAGAATTGAAACCGCATCAAATCAAAGTAACTTCTATCCTTGCGGGAGCGACTTATACCTCGAGCTGGGAAGGTGTGGATTTGCCGATTGAGCGCTTTATGAGTTCAGAAGATGTAGCAGAGAGTGTTTGGGGAGCTTATAACCTTTCGCCCCGAACAGTAGTTGAAGAAATAATAATCAGACCCCAACTCGGTGATATTTAATATCCTATGGAGCCAATCATCAAAACGTTAGATCAAATGTATTGCGATAGCCTGACACACTATTCGCGGAGAAAAACCATTCCTGTGAAAGTGGGGGATGTCATGATAGGTGGAGACAATCCGATCGTGGTTCAGTCAATGACTACCATCGATACGATGGATACGATGGGCTCCGTGAACCAAAGTATCCGGATGATTGAGGCGGGTTGCGAGTTGGTCAGAATCACCGCTCCAAGTATCAAAGAGGCGGAAAATCTCAGACATATTAAGGCTGAGCTTCGCAAAAGAGGATACACCACGCCTTTGGTAGCGGATATCCATTTCACACCAAATGCTGCAGAAGTGGCTGCCGGAATAGTGGAGAAAGTCCGGATCAATCCGGGGAACTATGCTGACAAAAAGAAATTTGAAGTCATTGATTACACTGACGCCAGCTATCAGGAAGAACTGGACAGAATCAGGGATCGCTTCCTGCCGCTGGTGAAAATCTGCAAAACCAACGGCACTGCAATGCGAATCGGCACGAATCACGGTTCGCTTTCTGACAGAATCATGAGCCGATACGGAGATACTCCGCTCGGAATGGTGGAGTCTGCTCTGGAATTTTTGAGAATCTGCGAAGATGAAAACTACTTCGATATCGTGATTTCGATGAAATCATCCAACACGCAAGTGATGGTGCAGGCATATCGTATGCTGGTTCAAAAGTTGAATGAAGGCGGATTCAAACCTTATCCATTGCACCTCGGTGTGACAGAAGCGGGTGAAGCGGAAGACGGAAGAATCAAATCCGCCGTAGGAATAGGCACTTTGCTGGAAGATGGTTTGGGTGATACTGTTCGGGTTTCCCTGACCGAAGATCCGGAATTTGAAGCTCCCGTGGCGAAAGCACTGATCGATCGCTACACAAATCGCAGCAATCATGCTCCGATCCGGGAGATCACCCATTATCCGATTACTCCTTTTGAATATAATCGAAGACATACGATCGAAATCTACAACTTCGGTGGACACAATGTCCCTAGAGTAATCACCGATATTTCCAAAATCGAAAAGATCGCGGATCGAGAAATGAAACAGGTTGGGCATTTTTACTTGCCGGAACTTGATAAGTGGAAAATGAACGATCAGGGTTGCGACTTTGTGTACTCAGGTTCCAATCCGATTCCTTTCATGCTGCCAAACGGGATGAAGGAAATTCAGAATGCTGCGATCTGGATTGAGGCACACGATCAGGCGAATAAGTTTCCGCTTTTCCATTTGAATGAATTTGCAAAAGCTGAGATTTTCCATCCGGAACTGAATTTTCTGGAGGTATACGACGAGGACATAGAGGAGGCAATTCTTTCGATAGCCGGAAGAAAAGACACTGTCTTGATTTTGAGGACGGAAAATTCTCATAGCATGCCTGCTTTGAGAAGGGCATTTGTGAGTTTGCTGGAAGCAAAAATCGAAATTCCAGTCGTGGTGAAAATCAGCTATCCTGATCAATCTCAGGATTTGACCACACTTTATGCGGCAACAGATGTGGGAGGATTACTAGTGGATGGATTGGGAGACGGAATTTTTATGTCACTCGAAAAAGAAATCGGATCCACTCGTGAGTCGATTTTGGACCAGATCAAATTGCAAAACTCGGTGAGTTTTGGAGTTCTTCAAGCAGCCCGCACACGTATGTCGAAGACAGAGTATATTTCCTGTCCATCTTGCGGCCGAACTCTTTTTGACTTGCAAATTACGACTGCGATGATACGCAAGCGCACCGATCACCTGAAAGGCGTAAAGATCGGAATCATGGGCTGCATCGTAAACGGTCCCGGCGAAATGGCGGATGCTGATTACGGATATGTAGGTTCTGGAAAAGGAAAAATCACGCTTTATAAAGGCAAAGAAGTGATGAAGAAATCTGTGCCTTCCGAAAAAGCCGTCGATGAATTGATCAATATCATCAAGGAAGACGGGATGTGGAACGAGCCGGAGATGATGTAAAAATCAAGATAGCCTGCGGAAGAAATTTAAAATTAAGATAGCCTTCGGCAGATAGAAAAGAAAAAGATAGCCTGCGGCAGATAGTTAAAGATATCTCGCGAAGCTTATCTTTTTCAATATCTCGCGAAGCGTATCTTCAATTAATATCTCGCGAAGTATATTTCAGAAAAAAAATTAAACCAAATTCTCAAACAGCAGGTTAATCGATTATAAATCCAAAGATCATGTCAGATACCAAAGTAAAAGAGTTCTTCAAGTTGGGTGAGGTTGGAAATTACTTCGTAAATGTGTTTCGCAAGCCGGACCCGAATAAGACTACCAACTTCAACCTGAAAATGATGCATGGGATCAATAAGATTTCCATCATCGTATTTCTATTTGCTGTCATCTTTTGGACCGTGAAAAGGTTCATTTGACAAGGAAGGATAAAGACAAACTGATTTTTTTTAAACCACCAAGTTCGCTAAGAACTGCAAAGAGATAAGTGGTGAATCTATCTTTTGAGGTTTTTTCCGACCTTTAAGGATTGGGTAAAAACCACAAGAACATCGGGATTCGAGGGAATAGGGATTTTTTTTCAGATTGAAAATTCCTTGATATGAATTGGGGATTGCATCCCGATTAATATCGGGACCGAATAGGTTTCGGATCAACCCTCCTTCTTTCCGAAAATCCGCTTGAACGGTTCTACCGTTTGGCCCACAAAATCTTCCGGGAAATGCTCTTTATCAGGCAGACCTACAGGAAGATTCTCATCGTCTGATGGCCAGTAATTGGTGCGGAAGATAAAATCCCAAACACTCAGTGTAATCCCATAATTGAACCCGTTTGGATGGGCTTCCGGGAGATTTTTTGCGTGATGCCAAAGGTGCATCTGCGGGCCGTTCAGGATGTACTTCATTTTTCCCAGCGGGATTTTGATGTTCGCATGGCCCAACTGACCCGTCACCAAGGTGAAAATATGGACGATGAAAAAGTCGGTAATCCCAAACCCGATCATCGCCAGCGGAATGTATTCAAGCGTGCGATAAAGGATATTTTCCATCCAATGGTAGCGCAGCAATGCCGCAAATCCCATCTCTTTGGTGCTGTGGTGTACTTTGTGAAACTCCCACATCCAGCCCACGTGATGATACATTCGGTGGATGTTCCACTGCATGAAATCGCGCAACACGAATATAACCACCAACTGAACCCAACCCGGAAGATTCCCGACCTCGATCGCGACTAGGTTGGTGATGCCAAACAATCCCAGAAAATCATTGAAGGCTTGCACCGCTACCATCGAGAGGGCATTGTAAGCGACGAGGGCGAAGAGGAAATAATTCCAAAACAGGTAAAAGATATCCAGCCAAAAATGATCACGAATCAGGGATTGATTCTTGCGCCAGGGAAAAGCAATCTCCACCAAATAGATCACCAGCGAAGCAGCCACCAACCAGTAAAAATAGTTGTGCCAGCTTGGGTTGAGGATTTCATTGATCAAGTAACTCGCATAGCCATAGTAGCCATCCTGAATTGCTTTGAGGTATTTTTCCATGTTGCAAAGATGATGTATTATTGACTGCAAAAGGTGCATTTCTTTAACCCTAAAGCTGGGTTAGAGTTTTGAAAATTTCTTTTGGGGCATTTTTTTATCCGAAAAGTCCGCGAAGAAACGCAAAGAAGTTTCCTGATCCTTTGAGGTTTTTAAACCCTCGAAGGATTGAAAAAAAACCACCTACTATTCAGAAGCCTAACAATAAATTTCCTTTTGATACTGGAGGATCAGTGTAGGAAATTCCCCCTTTTCAAGTGGGCAAGGGGAATTTTTTAAAAATGGATTAGAAATCCAAAAGATTTGGATTCGAGATCACATCCCGATATTTATCAGGACTGAATAGCCCTAATAGCGGAACATCCGATTCCCTTAAATTTTTTAACTTCATAAATCCTGAAACCCAAAACCACCCGCCATGATTGACCTGATTCTTCCTTTCCTAATCCCTGTTTTGTTAGGATTTGCTGCTGATAAACCAGAAACCTACTACCAACCGGAGGACTTTCTGAAAGTAAAAAAAATCGATACCCACACGCATCACAATGCTGAAAGTACTTCCCTGACTGATGCTGCGAAAGATGCTAATTTCCACTTACTGACTGTAAGCGTGGATGTTCCGAGTTATCCCAAACTTGAGGAACAAATTCGACTGGCACTTTTTCAGAAAGCAAATAACCCTGATCACATCAACTTCCTTTCCACGATTTCCCTGGAAAACTGGAGCGACGATGATTGGGTAGAAAAAGAAATTGAGCGGATCAAAAGGACGTTTGACCAAGGTGCCTTGGGAATCAAAATCTGGAAAAACATCGGCATGACCTACAAGGATAAAAATGGAAGCTTCATCATGGCTGATCATCCACGCTTGGAACCGATATTTCAATTTGTACAGGACCAGGGCAAGACGTTAATGGCTCATTTGGGCGAACCTAAAAACTGCTGGCTTCCTCTCGAGGAAATGACTGTCAACAACGACCGGGCTTATTTCAAAGAGTATCCTGAATATCATATGTACCTCCATCCTGAGTATCCAAGCTATGAGCAGCAAGTAGAGGCAAGGGATAATCTGTTAAAGAAATTCCCCAAAATTCGCTTCGTGGGAGCGCATTTGGGAAGTCTGGAATGGAATGTAGACGAACTCGCCAAGAGATTGGATGCGTACCCGAATCTCGCTGTTGACATGGCTGCGAGGATTGGTCATTTGCAGTTCCAAAGCCAAAAGGATCGGGAAAAAGTAAGAGACTTCATGATCAACTATCAGGATCGATTGATCTATGGAACCGATCTGGGAATCTCCGGAACTCCCGATTCTGATCGAGTTAAAGCAAATGCGCTCACCACCTGGCAGGAAGATTGGAAGTACTTTGTCTCTGACGAAACCATGGAAAACAGAGTCGTGACGGGTTCATTTCAGGGACTCAGACTTCCCGAAGAAGTTGTAGATAAAATCTATTACCACAATGCGGTGAAGTGGTTTGGAATCAAGATGAATTGATTCTGTAACACGGTTTTATTTTCCCGCAGCGGCGTTTAGATTTTAGAAATAAGTTTTGAAGTTCAGTTTTGCGCAACTCCCCCTTTTTAAGGAGGAAGGGGGGGTTTTTATTTAACCGCAAAGAATCCTGTAAAGAATGCGTAGAAGGCAAAGGATCCTTTTAGATTTTTGAAACTCGAAGGTTTATTAAAGTCTAAGGATGAGATTCCCATTTGAAGGGATTATTTTTTTAAAGTAGCTACAACAGGTTTCCACTTTGAGACCACGTAGATTATCCCTGGTCTTACCAAAAGAAATATAGCCACTCCTATTAAGGCAAGAATGGAACCGATGCCAGTTGGAAGAACCGCACCAAAAGTGTAAGTCATGCCAAAGACAAATCCCAGCAAACATTCTGCCCGATAAATTGGGAAAAAGAAAGCAAGCGGGAGCAATCCCAAAATCATATAACCCGGCACATCAGTGTTTCCAAAGGAAAAAAATACGGCGAGAATAATACCGAAAGACAAGGCTCCAAAGAAGCCATAAATGGCTTGCTTGAAGGTATGAGATGTAATCGAATTACCGGAGCGGATGATTCTCTTTTGGATGCGACCCATGAGAAACCAAGTCAGTATTGGGATCAAAACCCCTCCCCACCAATTGGAAATAAGCGGCAAGCTTTCGTCTGCCAACATATGATGGCTGGGCACTCCTCCATTGAAATGATTCCAGGCTAGAAGTGCTCCGATAGCGATCGTTGCAAATCCTGTACTAGACAAACGGATCCTAAAAAATTCCTTTTTGGTCATAGGTGATCAATTTAGCAATTACTTGCTGGTAAATTTTTGAACCACGAAGGCCACGAAGGAACGCAAAGGTTTCAGAGATTCCTTTGCCATTTTTTGAACCGCGAAGGATTATTTAATTCTAAGGGTTGGATCCTGATTGCTATCGCGGGTCTAGGAGATGGATTCGAGATTTTTTTCCGATCAATATCGGGACCGAATAGCGGAACCCCGGGTATTTTAAAACATCATTCCAATCCTGGCTACCAGGCTGTGGAATAGATAAGAAGTTTCAGTGACGGAACCGTAGCCAGGAGGAAGTTGGGAATGGGTAATAGGTCTTTGGTTGTCGCCCCGCTCAAAATATCCCATAAAATATCCAAGTTCCTGTCTTTTGTATGCCAAGGTCATTGAAAGTGATGTTTTCCCTTTTTTGGCTGGGAATTTTACCCCGAGTGACGGACTCACTAATACCCCGCCTTTGTACCAGCTTTCGTACCAGTCGGTTTTTTCTCTATCCTCAAAAAGGGGTGAACCGCCACCAAAATCAAATCCTCCGATTAGCTGAGGTTTGTTTTCTTTTCCTAAAAATCCCCTCCAACCTATCGCAAAAGGGATCACAGAAAGCGACTCGTATTGATCAAATCCAACCGAAAACCCAACTACATGGTGTTTGGAAATTTTGGCTCCATGAAAACTGATTGCCGAAAAGTCCATTCTCTTCTTATTCTTTCCAGACCACTTATCAACCGCATTTCCAAACAAAGCCCCAAATTCTGTCTGGTTGTAATACACTTTCTCCTGGCCAAAAGACTGGGTGAAATGCAATATGAAAAAGCATAAAATTGATAATCTAAATTCCATTTTTGATTAGGGAAATAAGAGACTGATAATTCAAATTCTGCAACTGCTAACTGAATACTTTGACTGAATACTGAACATTGCAACTGAAGACTAAACTATAACAGGATTCTTTACATCAATACAGCTCAACGGCTTGAGCTTGCCCGGAGTGCTGTAGTCAAACTGGCAAACTCCATCCGGGCCGATGACGATCAGTGATTTTGGGCCGGGAATGATGTCGATTGATTTCATTGACTTTAAAAATTCCAATTGATTTTGGTCGATTCCCATCACGTCAGCGACTTTGAAGCTTTTCAAGCCATGTTGTCCTTCCGCTACATAAAGATGATCTCCCGACAAGGCCAATCCATGAGGATTCAGCATGGGATAGGCTTTTACCAACTTTGGTTCCCTGAGATTTTTGATATCCACTACTTGCAGTTCATTCACTCCGTTCCAGCAATTGGTTCCGTTTCGAAGTGTCACAAAAGCAAAGTTTTCATTGACCACCACTGGATCGCAAGCTCGTAAGTGCTGGAAAACTGACATTTTGGTCGGATTGGAAGGTTTGCTAGCATCGTAGATATGCATGCCTGTATTAGATCCGATAAATAGTTTTTCCTGAAAAGGGAAAATCGTCTCTATTCCCCATCCCAAGTCAATGTTTTTTAAATGCGTCGGCTTAGCAGCATTTTTCACATCGAAAACCCGCAAACTGTAATCGTCCACAGCATACAAATGGCCGCTCATCAACGTAAATCTGGCCATCGATCCGCCCTGTCCGTAACTTTGCGCAGCACCGGAAAAATTT
The DNA here is from genome assembly GCA_044373795.1 of Algoriphagus sp. Lineage (GTDB taxonomy): Bacteria > Bacteroidota > Bacteroidia > Cytophagales > Cyclobacteriaceae > Algoriphagus. Next base: position 29,426 of record JBILPR010000010.1, read on the forward strand.
GCGGAAAAGCTTGAAAGCATATCCATTTCAAAACCACGTCCGATCATCGGCTGACCAGACTCGGTGGTGATGACCGAATCTTTGAAAGTCAGGAGTACTCCAGTATCCGAATTGGAATACATATGATTGAACACATCTTTTACCCGCTCTACTTGTTTGATCGCCCGAATGTTGCTGATGTCAAAAACCAGTAAATCCACATAATTATCAGCATAAAGCATGTTGTTGTTGACTGCCAGATCCACGTTGCCTTCAATAGGGATGAAATTCAGATTAACCGGAGAGGCGGGGTTTGTATTGTCTAAAATATGGATGCCTTCCTGAGGTTCGTTGATCAGCAGATAATTGCCATACAGGTAGATTTTACCCGGATTTTCAAGATCCTGTCCCGGTTCAATCACAATAGTCCTCGCCCGCACATCGCTCATCTCGAGGTAAACCGGAACCATCGCCCGATAGGTGTAAGTGGTGGTGATTTCGTCCTGGCAGGACAAAAAACCGGCCGAGGCCATCAAAATCAAAATCAGAGGCAGGAGTCTTTTCGTTTTCATGTGTTTATAATTGTTTTTTAAGGGCACATGGAATCTCGCATGATTGATAAACATCCTTTTGTGTGGCGTTTGAGTCATGCTCGATTTCATAGGAGGGAAGTGTGGTTGATGGAAAAAGACAGAGTTTAAAAACCTCACGTTAATAGTTGGTTCAATGTTACAAGTAGAAAAAAAATTTTTGAAAAGTGTCTATAGGCTTTTCTTCGAGCAGACGAATTTTATCTAAATGAAGGGTTGTAAGACCGATGACCGAAGATCGAAGAAATCTCCAAATCAAACCTTCCCATGGATTTTCAATTGTTGAAGTAAATCATTGGCAAGATTCCGTACATACATATTTTGAATTTTCAGATGTCCTGCTTCTCCAGAAGCTGGACATTTTTCTTTTTACCACAAAGTCAAAAAAAAGAGGGAAAGAAATCAGGGATTCATTTTAATTTTTTGAACCTAGAAAGATTATTTAAGAGAAGGTATCGCATCATGATGAATATCGGGTCCCAATTACAGATTAAAAGGCCTGGAGGGCCGACTTGTAATAGCCTGGGGTGAAACCCCAGTTAGTTGAAATGTAAAGTCATTGGATTTTGGCGGAATAAATGTCAAAATCCAATTTCAAGTCTCGCCAAAAACAGGGAAAGATGATTTTGGGTTTTAAACGCAAAGGAGTCCGGGAAGGAACCCGAAGAAGATGAATATCCTTTGAGGCTTGTGGAACCTCGAATGATTATAAGTTTCCTAGGATTGAATCCCGATAATTATCGTGGACTATTGATCTGGATTCGAGATGGCATCCTGATGAATATGGGAACCGAATAGCGGCTTTCAATTCGTATCCTTCCAAATGGAAAAAGCCGGAAAACAGGTTTACAGCTTCTTCAGGTACTTGCATAAATCTCAGATGCTACTCAAATTTTTTCGGATCGAGATTGAAGAATCTCACCGCATTGTTGAAAAGAATATCGCGTTTCTGATCTTCTGAGAGGTAACTCGCATTCTCGATCACTCCGATGGAAACCTCTTGCAACTCAGGCCAAACCATCAGATCTGTTCCGTAAAGAATTCGCTTTCCAAATCCTGCCTGCACTAGACGGTTGAGGTACATATGGATTTCGTCCAAAGGATAGCTCCAGATAAAACCAGCCAAATCCACATACACATACGCATTGGCACCCATCAACGCGATCATCTCGTCGATCATCGGATAGCCTGCATGCATCACCCAGATTTTCATTTTGGGATGTCTTGCCAGCACATCTTCCAACAGGAATGGACGACCCATTGAAGCTCTGTATTTTGGAGAACTCAGGTTCGCCATGCCGTTTCCGCCGGTTCCCATGTGGATTCCCACCGGGATGTCGAGTTTTTCGGCTACTGCAAAATAGGCATCTAACGACATGTCGCTTGGTGAACCTCCCTGATATTGGGGAGCAACTTCGCCCATTACTTTATAAAATCCATTGGAAAGTGAATCTTCAAAAGCTTCCACGGTCATTTGGTCGGCGGAACTGATACCCAAAGAAGGAATCACCCGATCAGGAGCGGCTTGCTTCCAGCGGTGCAAAACCTCCGCGTCTCCGCTCGCGATGAACGTGATATTCAATCGCTCGGCATTGGCTAATAAAGCTTCCTGAAATTCCGCATCAGACTTGGCAGCCTTCAAGGGATGTGCACAATCTGTATTGATAAAGGAAGGAGCGGGCTGACCCGGAATGGTTCCCGGCATGCTTGTCAGAAACCAAGGACACATATCAGCTGCGAAAGCAGGATTGACTTTCATCGCATGTACATGGACATCGATGATAGGAAGATGTTTTTTTGCTTGCTGAGCAAAGGCTGAAGCTAATCCAATCGGGATCAGCAAAGCCAAAAATAAGCTTGCCTTTAAGCAAAAGTTAGGGGTAGGTTTTTGGAGCATAGGTGGGTTATTGATTGGTTTGATTGGAAAAATAAGGAAAAAAATAGCTGCTTGTTTTATATTTTTTCAAAATGATACAATAGAGAGTTTGATTGGAGTTCTCATCCTTTGAGGTTTTTTAAACCTCGAAGGATTGTATTAGTCTGAGGATTTTTTTTGAACTGCGAAGTCCGCGAATGGGCGCAAAGAAGGGAGAGGATCTTTTGTGTTTTTTGGGACCTCGAAGGATTGTAGGTTTCCTAGGATTGAATCCCATTGTAATAGTGAACCTTTGATCTGGATTTGAGATTGTAAATCTTGAAAAGCAGAATATTCGTTCTACGCTTCGTGGAGTCAGTTCAGATCCTAACTATTCATAAAAAATTAGTCATTCTTTGTCCTAAAGATTTTCCTATTTTCAAATTTGTTTTATCCCGGTAGCTTTCGGGGCAGTTCCCGGATGGCAAATCATACACCTGCCGGCCGCAGGCGGGTCCGAAATCATAAATCTAAAATCCGAAATCAAATGACCTTAGAATTCTATCGCTCTTATTGCCTTACCAAGCCCTGTGTGACCGAGGATACGCCTTTTGATGCCAATACGCTTTGCTTTCGTGTGGGAGGGAAGATCTTTTCTCTTTTGGATATCGAGACTTTCGACTATATCAATCTGAAATGTGATCCTGAGCGTGCAATCGAACTTCGTGAGCAGTATGACGGCATCACGCCCGGCTATCATATGAATAAAAAGCTCTGGAATTCGGTCAGTGTAACTGGAAATGTCCCGGATAAATTGATCCTCGACTTGGCAGATCACTCCTATGAACTCATCTTTGCAAGCCTGCCAAAGAAACTCCAATCCGAAATCCGTCCATGAGCTATTTCTCCATTCAAAACATCTCCAAATCCTACGATTCTCAAAAAGCCCTTCATGATTTTTCGCTGAACCTGGATAAGGGGCAGTTTCTTGCAGTAGTAGGAGAGAGCGGTTCTGGCAAGAGCACGCTGCTGAGAATCATGGCGGGGCTTGAAGTGCAAGACTCGGGGACGGTGCATTTGGGTCAAGACGAGATCCTCAATCCCAAGAAAAAGCTGGTTTCTGGTTACCATGAAATCAAACTGATTCATCAGGATTTTCACCTCTATCCGAATATCAATGTGGAGGAAAATATCTCCCGCACGCTCCTTCATTTTGATAAGGAATATGCCAAAACCCGGGTGGAAACGTTGCTTCGGCTGTTGGGGTTAAAGGAGTTTCGGGATCGTATGCCGAGGCAGCTTTCCGGAGGACAGCAGCAGAAAGTGGCGATCGCCAAAGCACTCAGCGTGGAACCTGAAATCCTGTTGCTCGATGAGCCGTTCAGCAGTTTGGACACGATACAAAAGCATAAGCTGATCACGGAGCTGAAGGAATTGTTTCGCGAAACGGGCACGACTGTGATTTTTGTGACGCATGATCTCGACGATGCGCTGCGGCTCACCGACAACCTGCTTATCCTGCAGAAAGGTAAAGTGGTGCAAAAAGGCAATTCGCAAGAACTCTGTCAGCATCCCAAAACCCGATACATCGCGCGACTTTTTTCACCTATCAATGCAATTCCCGGCCGGGAGTTTTCTTATGTGCGACCATCCGATGTGAAGTTGCGATCCAAAGGAGAATTCCTTTCCCATGTGGTGGATTCGAGGTTTTTGGTGCATTTCAATTCCCTTCAGGTTCGGTTAAAAAACAGCGGTCTACTCTGGGAAGTCGACGATCCCCTTCGAAAATATCAAGCCGGAGACCGGGTTTATCTGAGTTTTGAGGAGGGAAAAGTGTTGGTATTGAAGCAGTGAGAGGTCTCTGTTGTTCAGGATTTTGCGCTGTTCAGGATTTGAAATCCTGAACCCAGATAATGCGGATTTCCAATCCGACTAAACAATCAACACTCCCTGTTTTTGGCGACAAATTGAATTGGGTATTTGCATGGAAACGGCCAAAAATCAATATGCTTGGATTCTAATTTACCCGGGGTTCCGCAAGCTTCACCCCGGGCTAATACAGGACGGCCCTTCAGGCCTTTTCTGGAGATAAAAAGTCCAGGTTCAGGAGAAACATATCAACTATAAACTGCGCCTCTGCGCCTTGGTGGGAGCTTTAATAAGCTTCACCCCGGGCTAATACAGGACTGCCCTTCAGGCCTTTTCTGGAGATAAAAAGTCCAGGTTCAGGAGAAACATATCAACTATAAACCGCGCCTCTGCGCCTTGGAGGGAGCTTTAATAAGCTTCACCCCGGGCTAATACAGGACGGTCCTTCAGGCCTTTCGAGACAGACAACTGACCACTTACGACTCACTTTTTACGACTCACTGCAAACTGTGACCGACCACTGATTAA
>JBILPR010000131.1:0-11099 GCA_044373795.1 Algoriphagus sp.
GACCAATTGCCATGTGCCGGATGCACTACCATCCCGGGAGGCTTATTCACCACAAGCAGATATTTATCCTCGTACAGGATATCTAGCGGAATATTCTCTGGGTAAACTTCCGTATCTCTCGGTGGCTTTTCCAGCAAAATCCGAATATCATCCTGAGGCTTTATTTTATAATTAGCCTTCGTGGGAAGTCCGTTCACCAAGACCGAACCAGCATCAATTGCTAACTGAATCCGGTTCCGAGAGGCATTTGCAATTTTTTCAGTTAAAAATTTATCGATACGAACAGATGACTGCCCCTTGTCCACCAGGATCCTGTGGTGCTCAAAAAGTTCGATTTCATCCTCATCAAAGTCATCTTCCGGTTTTGTATTCATGCCACAAAAATAGGAGGATCCGCCTAACTTTGGTATTCTTTCCCGAATCCGGCCAAATGCTTATCCCATCCATTATCCCAATTCAGTCACTCGATCATCCACTTTTAGCATCGAAAAATATTGAATTGGCTGTTATGAGACTGGATTTGGTTCATCCGGGTGTATCAGGAAATAAATTTTTCAAGCTCAAATACAATCTCGAACAAGCCCGAAAAGAAGGAAAAGACACCTTATTGACTTTCGGAGGGGCTTATTCTAATCATATTTTTGCGACTGCTCAAGCGGCAAAAACAGAAGGTTTTCAATCGATCGGAATCATCAGAGGTGAAAGAACAGAGCTACTCAATCCTACCCTCACTCATGCTGAATCTTCGGGAATGAAACTTCATTTTGTGGATAGGGAAACTTACAGAAAGAAGAGTGATCCAGGGTTTATCAATGAATTGAGTGATCTTTTCGGGGGATTTTACCTTATTCCGGAAGGTGGTACCAATGAATTAGCGATCAAAGGTACCAGAGAAATCATTGGGGAGGATGAAAGCCAATTTTCACATTTTGCAGTATCAATTGGAACCGGAGGAACCTTTGCGGGATTGGCAGCTTCAATTTCTTCGACCCAAAAAATAATTGGCTTCTCTTCCCTGAAAGGAGAATTTATCCATTCAGAAATGGAAATGTTGCTTTCTGATCACCAAATCTTTTCCGGAGGAAGTTATCAGATTAACAGTGAAAATCATTTTGGTGGATATGCAAAATACACGCAGGAATTGATTGCGTTTATCCGTGAATTTTACGAAAACTTTGGAATTGCTTTAGACCCGATCTATACCGGAAAAATGGCTTTTGGAATCTGGGACCTGATCAAAAAAGATTTCTTTCTGCCTCAAAGCAATATCCTGATGATCCATACCGGCGGATTGCAGGGAAATATTGGATTTGCTGAGAGAACCGGAATCAGACTCCCGTCTCTTTGAGTGTGAAAAAATCTTCGGATTCCTGTGGATGAATTTGCAGAACACTCGCAAGTACGAGTTTAATAAGAGTTTTGGAAGCCATAAAACGAGGCAGATTAGCAACTTTTGAAAATTCCTTCAAGGTAATTTTTCCTGTTTCTTCGAGTGCTTTCATCAGGATTTCTTCCTTTCTCCCATACGTAAACACCGTGTCTTTGGGAACTCTTCCCCTGCGTAGGATTTCCCAAGCTTCCCGGCTAGCCTGCACACTCCGATCTGCAACTCGGATAAATGCCTGCTTTTTTTCGTTCTCTTTGAGGTAATGAGGTCGGGAAGGGCTGATTGGAATTTTAAAAATTGCCACTCCCTTTTTCTCATTCAGTTTGAGAACAAAAACCTCGTATTCCAAAGGAGGAAAAATCAACTCTCGAATAGCTTTTTCCACGACAAAAACTTCTTCTTCAATAAAGCGCTGACCACTGACTGTTCCGTCATCATCGACCCCTATCAATAAATCTCCCCCTACCGTATTAGCAAAAGCAATAAACTCCCGAACAATCTTTTCGGGATAGGATGCTTTTTTCTTGAACTCAATCTTCAAGCCTTCGCCTTTAGCTGCCAAGGCCCTGACTTCCTGCAGGGTCATTTAATCTCTTCTTGAAAAATGAAAATTATCTACTTCCGGGACCTCTGTTAAGTTCTCCAAGTCTGTTTTTCTGCGACTGCCATTCATCTCGAAGCCGCGCAGCTTCCATGAAGTTGAGCTCTTTGGCTGCTTTTTCCATAGACTTTTGGGTATGTTGAATTAGCTTTTCCAATTTGTCTTTGCTCAAATAAGCTACAACAGGATCGGCAGCCATGAAGCCTTCACCCGGCATTGGCTCCGCATACATCCTTGGGTTTTTCTTCGAATCGGCCACTTTTGTCTGACCCATGATTTTGTCCCGCGACTTCGTAATCGTAGTTGGAGTGATTCCGTGCTCGGTATTATATTCTATTTGGATAGCTCTTCTTCGCTTTGTTTCGTCCATCGCAGATTCCATGGAATGTGTGATTTTATCCGCGTACATGATCACACGCCCATTTTGATTTCGGGCAGCGCGGCCAATTGTCTGCACAAGGCTTCTTTCATTTCTCAGAAAACCTTCCTTGTCAGCATCGAGAATCGCAACGAGAGAAACCTCAGGCAAATCGAGCCCTTCTCTGAGCAAGTTGACACCAACCAACACATCAAAAATACCCAATCGCAATTCTCTCAGAATCTCAACCCTATCCAGGGTTTTCACTTCCGAGTGAATATATCGTGACTTCACTCCCGCTCTTTCCAGGAATTTCTGAAGCTCTTCAGCCATTCTTTTCGTCAAGGTAGTAACCAGTACGCGGGCATCTGTTTTAATGGTTTGGTCGATCTCTTCAAGCAAATCATCAATCTGATTTTGGCTCGGTCTCACTTCGATCGTAGGATCCAACAGGCCGGTTGGACGGATAATTTGCTCCACCACCTCTCCCTCCGTCAGCGCAAGTTCGTAGTCAGCCGGAGTGGCAGAGACGTAGATGACCTGATTAGACATGGTTTCAAACTCCTCAAATTTCAAAGGCCTGTTATCCAAAGCTGAAGGAAGTCTGAATCCAAAATCTACCAAGTTGACTTTTCTCGAACGGTCTCCACCCCACATCGCCCGGACCTGAGGTACTGTCACGTGACTTTCGTCAATCACGAGCAAGTAATCATCCGGGAAATAATCCATCAGACAGAAAGGCCTCATTCCAGGCTGTCTTCGATCAAAATACCTGGAGTAATTCTCTACACCTGAGCAATAGCCCAATTCTTTGATCATTTCCAGATCAAATTCGGTTCGTTCCTGAATTCGTTTTGCTTCCATGAATTTTCCTTCTTTTTCGAAGAAATTGACTTGGGCCACCATGTCATCCTGAATTTCCTTCATCGCAGTTTCGATGAGGTCTCTTCCGGTAACAAAGAGGTTGGCCGGGAAAATCGAGACGATTTTCTCATCCGAAAGCTTCTTCCCGGTTGTCGGATCGATACGATGGATCGCTTCAATCTCATCTCCCCAGAAGAAAATCCGATATCCAAAATCCGCGTATGCAAGAAAAATATCGACGGTATCTCCTTTGACTCGAAAAGTCCCATGAGTCAAATCAAGCTGTGTCCGGCTGTAAAGGATGTCCACTAATTTGAAAAGCAATTGATTTCTTGCAATCCGGTCTCCCTCCTGAAGTTTGATGACGTTTTTGGCAAACTCTTCCGGATTTCCAATACCATAAATACAGGAAACAGAAGCCACCACGATCACGTCTCTTCGGCCTGTGAGCAAAGAAGATGAAGCGCTCAGGCGGAGTTTTTCAATCTCTTCGTTGATGGAAAGATCCTTTTCTATGTAGGTACCGGAGCTTGGAATAAATGCTTCCGGCTGGTAATAGTCGTAATAGGAGATGAAGTATTCAACAGCATTGTCGGGAAAGAACTGCTTGAATTCACCGTAAAGTTGAGCGGCGAGTGTCTTATTATGACTCAGCACCAGGGTCGGTTTTTGAGTTTGCTGGATGAGGTTTGCAATGGTGAAGGTCTTACCCGAACCAGTCACTCCAAGGAGCACTTGCGCCGGATCACCATTGTTTACTCCTTCGACAAGCTTGGCGATAGCCTTGGGCTGGTCGCCGGTAGGTTGATAATCGGAGGTAAGTTTGAATTCCATTGGACTTGTATAAAGATACTCAACACACTCACCCTATATAAAAGTTTGTAAAGCCTAAAACTTACCTCTCAACCGGCTTGTGCTTACCCACATTATAATAGAGGTAATTAGTCCGGAGAATCAAAACCAGCATAATCGGAATCAGACTTGGGTGAAAAGATTCCAAACCCAAGATCCAGAATACGACTGCCGCATCCGCCATAATCAAGGCAAAAAGCAGGTACTGTCTTACCCATGGCTTGATGGTCTTGGACAAAAGCGAAATGGCTAAAACCAAATGCCCCGGAAATGCCCAAAGCAAATTCCAGTTCCACTTCGTCGCGGTATGCTCTGTCGCAAACCAAAGGAAGAAAACCACAATGCCCATGATGCCCAGAATCCCGAAGAAAGCTACATCAAATCCTATCAGGAGCTTTTTCTTCTTGAATCCAAAAAAAGTAACGGCAGTAAAAAGAATAGCAACCACCCAAAAAATCCAATACGGATTGATCGCGCTCATGCCAAAATTCTTATCTGGATATTCCAAAATCACACTGGATTCTTTCACAAAAGGGCGGGTAGGTCCATCACCTTGGATCTCTGCTCTCGCAAAAGCTGCTTCCATGTAATCGGGCAAAAACTGCTCCTCTCTTGGAGTTGCATCGCGATCAATGACCGCTCCAAGTGCCAGGTCAATTCCCAAATCTGCCCAAGGTAATCTCAACACATATTCATCAATCAAATTCCTGAATGTCTTTTCATCCCCTTCTTTCAACTGGTCATTCCAGATCAGTTTATCTCCCAGGGTAAGCTCCATGGCATCCCTGACCTTGGTCGCACAATTATTAAAAAAGAACTCATAGCGATAGTTTCTTCGCTCCGGCGAATAATTGACCTGAAGGTATTCGACCAAAAATTGCGCTTGCTCGGTGCTAAGATTCAGGACTTGCTCCCGGACATTTCGCTGCTGATTGTGGTAGTCAGACAGAAAATCGGCATAGGTGCTTACGCTGAGCATGTAGTCCAGTTTGCCTCCTGCGAATTTGCCGTAGAAATTGGGAGTATTGAAATTGAACGTGCCGTAGTTGAAAACGAAATCCTGTCCGGTCTCCGGATCCATCACCCGGATGGCACTGTGGCCAAAAGCGCTGTACAGCTCCTCTCCCGGATCGCAGGTCAAAAGGCTGACCCGGTAATCCTGGGCTTGAATTGAAGATAAACTACTGAATACCAATAAAAAAAGGCTGAAAACTTTTTTTGTAAAACACATTAGACTATATTAATAGGGCTTTTTTAAAATTTTTTTTGCATGAACTTATTGGGCAAATCAATCGCCTTCAGGGCACTTTTTCAGAGTCGAATATACAGCATATTCCTGGCAGTTGTAATGAATTGCATCTGTCCGTATTTCTCGAAATCTCAGGAGATCAACTCCTACCGAACCACCAATTCCGGTAATTATTCCAACGTTGCCATTTGGGAAGTGTACGACGGAAGTCTTTGGCAGCCTGCCATTTCTAAACCAGGTGCATCCAATGACATCTACATCAATCAAACCCACTTGCTCACTTTGATTGCAAACGAGCAGGCAAAAAGTGTATTCATTAATGCGGAAACCGCAGCTGGACAAAAACTGAATTTGAATGATTTCCAATTAGAAATTTATGGTAGCCTCCAGGCTTTTTCAGGTGACGCTCCTGGTACTCCTTCCGGAACCTGGAATAGCCAAAATTGGATTGGTAATTCAATCAATAGCAAGTTGGTTTTCAAAGGTGCTTCCAGAACGATTATCCCAACAAACGCTTGGAGCGGTTTCACTACTAACAGCAGGTATTCGGTAATCTTTGATCCGGGAAATGGGGTTGAATTGATAGTGGAAGAAGCTTTTAAAGCGCTCCGATTTACGATTTTATCTGGCTCAGTGAGACAAAAATTAAACACCAGCGTGATACCAGCAGAATGTGCGACTTTTTCATTCAATAACGAAACAGGGGTATTTGGGTCAGGGCCTTTTGGAAATTTTATCATTAAGTCCGGTGGCACATTAATTTCAGAATGTAACAATAATATTTTGCTCAGATCTGTTTCCGGCAGCTTAAGCGCAGGTCTCTTTGATCTTCAATCTGGCAGTAATTTAATCCTGGAAGGAAATGCTCCGAGAATTGAAGCTGCTACTTACCAGTTAAATGGAAAGGTGACATTCAGAGCCGGAGTCAGCCCTAAATCATTTCTTAGGGGATTTTTTCCTAACGCAGGAATTGTGTATTCTGTCCATGACCTTGAAATACAAGGAACTCAGGATCTAACCTTACCAGCTGAATTGAATATCAGCGGGGACTTCATCAAATCGGGATCAGGCCAATTCCTCACTTCCGCTTCGCATCTTAAATTCATTGGAATTGACGATCAGGAAGTCATCGGATTATCACTCTCTCCACAAGATTTGACTTTGGATAAATCCGGAGGAACGCTATCCCTAAATGAAAATCTCAACGTACTTCGAAACCTAAATCTGAATGAAGGCAGGATCGATTTCAAAGGGAAAAACCTAATTCTGAATTCATCTTCATCAGGGGCCTTAAATTATCAGGGAGGGTCTTTGAAAAACCTGGCCAGTTTCACGTATTTGAATATCCCGGGAGCTTTCAATTCACTCAACGGGACTTTCCCTTTCGAAGACCGTTACCAGGGAGGGGTCAGAAAAGTCCAGCTTTTGGGAAGTACAGCCGGCGGCAATTTGACAATAAATTTCACAGAATATGACGGTGCTGAATACAATTCCGGATTCAATGATTCAGATGGCACACCGATTTTATACAGACTGTTTAGCTATTTCCAATTTTCAGGAATGGTGTCTTCTCCCAATCCGGTTGAGTTGCGGATTTCGGCTGAGCAATTAATTGTAGATGATGTTGATGATTTAAGAATTGTCGGTACTGGCTATGCCGCTCCGGGAACCCATCTGCCCGGACTCGATCCAATCGAACTTTGGGCAAGGCGTAATCTTACACTATCGAAACTGAGCGGAGCCAATTTCACCGTCGGCAGTTATAGAACGCTGAGTGTGTTGCCCGTGGAATGGCTGGACGTGATGGCGACATATAATCTTGATTCTCCTATACTCACTTGGTCTTTAGCGAGGGAAAAAGACAACGAAAAATTTGAAATCTTCCGCTCTGAAAATCCACTCGATGGTTGGGAAAAAGCGGGTGAAGTCATAAGCAAGGGCAATTCTGATGTAAAAATCTCCTATTCTTTCCAAGATGGAAATCTACCTGGAGTGACAGATTGGTACTATCAGATAAAGCAAGTCGATTTATCTGGAAAATTGTCCTGGAGCAAAGTGGTGCTATTAAAATCAGTTTTAGGCAGGAACATTGAAAATATTCTAATCTTCCCCAATCCTTATTTTTCTGGAGCCATCAACGTCGATATCATTGGTGGTTTTGAAGAAAATGGAGTCATCGCAAGCATCTTCAATTCAAATGGAGTTCTGATTTCTACCCAACTTTTTGAGAAAAACTCTTTCCCGGAACAATTGGAAAGCTTGAAGTCCGGGCTATATCTGATCCGATTTACCTCCGCTCAGGAAAGCCAAACCATCCGATGGATCAAGCGGTAGCAATTCCATTTTGAGAATTTTATAAGCTGAACCGGTCTTTCTGCCAATTTATTTATCTTGGTGGCCCAACCCAAAACAGCCTATGACCATCTTGCTCGTCCTGCTTAGTATTGCGATCCTTGTACTGCTGATCGTCTGGGCCAAGCTCAATCCTTTCCTGGCATTTCTGATAGCGGCTATTTCCGCAGGTTTTCTGCTGGGTCTTCCGGCTGATCAGATTGCCAAGTCTGTGCAGAAGGGAATGGGGTCGCTTTTGGGGGACCTGGTCATCGTGATCGTCATGGGCGCAATGCTTGGGAAGTTGGTAGCTGAGAGCGGTGCCGCACAGCGGATCGCCGGTTTTCTGATGAAGATCTTCGGTGAGAAATACATCACCTGGGCGATGGCTTTTACAGGTTTGATTGTCGGAATTCCCTTGTTCTACAATGTTGGTTTTGTGCTGTTGGTCCCTTTGGCTTTCACCGTATCCTACCAATACAAGCTTTCGGCGGTCTATGTGGGAATTCCGCTTTTGGCTGCGCTATCAGTCACCCATGGTTTCTTGCCTCCTCATCCATCCCCGGCAGCATTGGTGGCTCAGTTTGATGCAAATATGGGATTGACTCTTTTCTATGGGTTCCTGATTGCAATTCCTACCATCATGATAGCGGGGCCACTATTCGCCACGCAACTTAAGAATGTGACAGCCAATCCTCTGAAAACTTTTCAGGCAGAAATCAAACCTGAGTCCGAGCTTCCGGGAATCGGGAATAGCTTTTTCACAGCGCTGTTGCCGGTTTTCTTATTAGTGGGGACGACTGCATTGAGCCTTTACACTCCGAAGGAAAGTCCAATGGGGCCTTTTGTGGCATTCATCTCAGATCCGGGAATTGTGATGCTGGTCTCAGTCTTGGTGGGGACCTATACTCTTGGTCTGCGAAGAAAAATCAAGATGACTCAGCTGATGGATATTTATACGGTGGCGACCAAAGACATTGCCATGATTTTGCTGATCGTGGCCGGTGCCGGGGCATTGAAGCAGATTTTTACCGACACCGGAGTGAGTCAAACGATTGCGGAAGGCCTTCAAACTTGGGACATGCACCCGCTTATCCTCGCCTGGCTGATTACATCCATTATTCGGGTTTGTGTGGGGTCGGCAACTGTGGCAGGTCTGACAACGGCAGGCATTATCGCTCCGCTGGTAACTACGATGAACGTGGATCCAAATCTATTGGTACTTTCCATCGGTGCAGGAAGTCTGATGTTCTCTCACTTTAATGACGGGGGATTCTGGATGTATAAGGAGTTCTTCAACGTCAGCATCAAGGACACCATCAAAACCTGGTCTTTAATGGAAACAATCGTCGCTGTAATGGGACTGATTGGAGTCCTCATTTTGGATCTTTTTGTCTAATTTCCCTCCACAAATTCTACAACTTATGGAATCACCTGAAAGCAATTTTGCAAAACTTGGCCTTACTCTTCCTCCGGCACCAAAACCACTTGGAGTTTACAAGCCTTGTATGATCGATGGAAAACACCTTTATCTTTCCGGCCACGGCACTGTCAAAGAAGACGGAACCCTGATCATCGGCCGGGTGGGTCTTGATATGGATATGGCAGAAGGAAAGCTTGCCGCAAGACAAGTAGGTCTTGCTATGCTGGCTACAATCAAAGCCAATCTAGGGTCACTCAATCGCGTAAAGCGTGTAATCAAAGTTTTGGGAATGGTGAATTGCACACTCGATTTTGAGCGTCACCCGTTCGTCATCAATGGCTGCAGCGAGCTGTTTGCCCAGATTTGGGGAGAAGAAAACGGAATCGGAGTTCGCTCCGCGGTCGGCATGGGATCTCTGCCTGACAATATTCCGGTTGAGATAGAGGCTCTATTTGAGTTGCACGAAGGCGCTTAAGGCTCCACGAGTGCCTTATAAGATTCAAACAAACCCATTACGTCTTTCACGTAATTAACAGCAAGGTGACCTTTTGCATATCCGCTTTTCACCACAGGATCGCGGTAATAATGAGGGTCACTTTTCATTTCCAAAAACTCAGAGACTTCGCTCCAGATTTGGGTGTTTTGCCCATATTTCATGGTCAGCCTCCAAGCGTCTTCCACATGTCCATGGCCAATATTGTAGGAAGCAAGGATGAATTTAATTCGTTCATTGGTTTCCGGAACCCGCTCCATCCAAAACTTGTCCAGATACTTGAGGTAGCGAACCCCACCCATCAGGGATTGTTTTGGATCATTGGGATTAGTCACTCCAAATCTTTCCAATGTGACTGGCATCAATTGCAAAAGTCCCTCGGCACCTGCATAGGATAATGCGGTGGTATCAAATCGGGATTCCTTGTAAACCAGCGAAGCGAGTAACCTCCAGTCCCAACCCAGTTCCTCAGCGCCCCCTTTAATGATCTTATCGTAAACAGAAATTTGATTTCCTGCTAATGAGGAGTACGGACTGTTATTTCGGAAATAGCTGTTCTTGGGGTTAAGATAATACTTGGCGTAGAGATTCGGAATAAATCTTTTTTGTTTGTCTCCCAACCAGACATTCAGAGAATCTAACAGCTCCGGGGAATTCACTCTCACCACCCAGGCGACTTCACCTTCTTCCTTCAATTTCCAGGAAATATCAAGTCCCTCATAATAGGTTGCATTGGATTGGGCGATGTCTTGATCAGCAACAGTCCACTTGATCTTGCCATCAGCCACATCATCAATGAGCTTCTCTTCATGTTCGGGAGACTCAATTACATGAAATTCAATATGAAGAGAATCTCTTATTGAATTAATCTGTTCCAAATATACTGCTCCCTGACGGACGTAAATCGTGTCTCCTGCCAGTTGATCCCAGGATGTTATTTCCTCAAAGTTCTTATTTCGCACTAAAACGGTACTCATTTTCCCTATTGGAACCGAAAAAGCTGCCTGATTTGCCCAACTGAAATTTTCCTCAAGATTCATGGCAATGAGGTCCACTTTTCCTTTCTGCAGGTAATCGAATGCCTTATCAATATCATCTACCAGAATCAAACGAAGCTGGACGCCGAGTCTCTTAGAAAGATCTCTCAGCAATTCATATTCAAAGCCCATTCTTCGCCCACGATAGATGTAGTATCCGGCAGAATTGTTATTAATTGCCGCCCTTATAAAGCCTCTAGCTTTAATGCCATCAAGATCCAACTGGTATGATTCTTTGAATACTTTTTCAAAATTCTTTTCCAAAAAAGTACACTGAACGCCGAAGAGCATCACAGTGAGAAAAGAAAAGAAGATGGTTAATGCTTTTTTCATTCAAATGGATCAGACTCGATCCAGGACGGTTAACAAGACCCAATTTGGCAAATGCTGTGCCAAAGAAAAATGAAGCATTTGTTAAAAAAAGCATATAAAAAAATGAAGGCTCCGTTTAGCAGCCTTCATTTAAATTTTAATCTACCGAGGGAAGACTTAGATCTTCGAAAC
>JBILPR010000456.1:0-3202 GCA_044373795.1 Algoriphagus sp.
GACCTCAAGGCAGACAAACGAGTCTTGTCTTTCGCCAGCATCGCTGATTTAATTTCGCTTTCTATGTTCTGCTTTAAAGCCATTCCTTCTAAGTTTGTGTTAACCCTATATTAATCGGACAAAAATACCTTTTTACCCCGGATATGACCAAGCTGAGTGTAAATATTAATAAGATCGCTACCCTTCGGAATGCCCGTGGCGGCAATAATCCGAACGTAGTAAAAGTGGCGCTCGATGCCGAGCGATTTGGTGCGCAAGGAATTACCGTTCACCCGAGACCCGATGAGCGCCATATTCGCTATCAGGATGTACGGGATCTGGCGAAAGTGGTGACCACAGAATTCAACATCGAAGGCTATCCTGATCAGCGGTTTATGCAATTGATCCGGGAGATAAAACCTGCGCAAGCCACGCTAGTCCCTGATCCGCCGGATGCGATCACTTCCAGTACAGGTTGGGATACCATCGCGCATCAAAGCATGCTGAAGGATATTGTGGCGGAACTTCATGAAATCGGAACCCGGGTTTCTATTTTCATCAATCCCGAAATCAAATACTTCGAACCGGCCAAACTCACCGGCACCGATCGGGTGGAATTGTACACCGAACCCTATGCTTCGCACTATCATGAAAATCGGGAAGCAGCCGTCAAACCCTATATCGAAGTCGCCAATTTGGCAAGAGAATTAGGCCTGGGACTGAATGCAGGACATGACCTGGATTTGCATAATCTGGCATTTCTGAAGCAAAGCATTCCATTTCTGGATGAAGTATCAATCGGTCACGCCCTGATCTGCGATGCGCTGTATTATGGATTGGAGAATACGATTCAGATGTATAGGAGAAAATTGGAGATTTAGTCAACAGTCCACAGACGACGGTCGACAGCAGTTTGAATTGGACTTCAAGCATAAAGACTTCATTTCAACATTTAATTTTTAAACTATGGCATTCAAATTTGAGGAGTTGAGAGTCTGGGAAATGGCAATAAATCTCTCTGCTGAAGTGAGCAGTTTGACAAGGTCATTCACCTCAGAAGAAAGGTTTGTGCTGAGTTCACAAATGCAGCGAGCTGCCGATTCGGTTGCTTTAAATATCGCCGAAGGCTCTACAGGTCAATCAAATGCTGAGTTTAAAAAGTTTCTCGGCTATTCGATACGATCGGCCATTGAAGTGGTAAGCTGTTTGTATTTAGGTAGAAAAAGGAACATTATAAATGAGGTTGATTTTTCAAGATTGTATGCTACATACGAGGGATTAATCATCAAAATTCAGGCTCTAAAAAATTCATTTTAGAACAAAAAATCAAATTTACCGCTGTCTGCTGTCGCCTGTTGACAGTGGACCGTTGACAAACATTTACCTATGAAATTGAATTATAAAAAAACCGGCACCGGCCCTCCCCTGGTAATCCTCCACGGGCTGTTTGGATCGGCGGACAATTGGTTCAGCATTGCCCGTGAATTGGATAAGGAATTTACGATGTATCTCGTGGACCAGAGAAATCACGGCGATTCTCCGCATGACGATGAGTGGAATTACGAGGTGATGGTGGAAGATCTGAGGGAATTGCTGGATGAGGAAGGTTTGGTGAAAGTCAACCTGATGGGACATTCTATGGGCGGAAAGACAGTGATGAATTTCGCCTTGAAATATCCGGAGCGGGTGGAAAAGTTGATAGTGGCAGATATCGCACCGCGCTATTATCCTGTGCATCACGAGTCCATTTTGGAAGGATTGAATTCCCTCGACTTGAAAACCATCAGCTCACGCAAAGAGGCAGATGATGCCCTGGCAAACTATATCTCTGAACCGGGAATCCGACAGTTTTTATTGAAAAGTCTCGGTCGGGATGCAGATGGATTTGCCTGGAAAATCAACCTTCCTGTCATCTCCAAAAACATCGAAAATGTTGGCGAGGCATTGCCTGAAGGAGAAAGCTTCGAAGGTCCTACCCTGTTTTTAGCCGGAGCCAATTCCAACTATGTCCAGCAAAAAGACCTCCCCGAGATCCTGGAGTTTTTCCCGAATTACGAGTTAGAATTTGTTCAAAACGCGGGACACTGGCTTCACGCCGAGCAGCCGCATGCAGTTGTTGAGGAAATCAGGAAGTTTTTGGGGTAATTAAGAACTGCTGAATATCCATTCTCGAATTCTTATCAAGGTTATTCCGAATATATTAAGCTAAATTTTAAAGTATTTATCACTCTTATTTTTTTATCCTCGATGCAAGGCTCTTTAGAATTTTACCAAACCAACGGGGAAACTCAAATCGAAGTACGGTTTGAGAATGAGACTGTGTGGCTTAATCGCACTCAACTTTCCTTCTTGTTTGGACGAGACATTAAGACAATTGGAAAGCATGTAAATAACGTTTTTAGGGAAGGAGAATTAGACAAGAATTCAGTTGTCGCAAATTTTGCGACAACTGCAGAAGATGGAAAAATATATCAAGTCGACCACTACAATCTCGATGTAATAATTTCAGTTGGATATAGAGTCAAATCCAAAAGAGGGACACAATTCCGACAATGGGCAACCCAACGGCTAAAAGACTACCTGATCAAAGGTTATTCGGTAAACCATCAGAGACTAGAGCAGCTTCAGCAATCCTTTAAACTTATCCGGGAAGCGGCACTTTCCGATGAGTTCTCCAAGTCTCAGGTCAAAGAAATCATTGATGTCTTGTCCGATTACGCGCTGGGGCTGGATATCCTGGATGGGTATGACAAGCAAAATTTGGAGTTGGGCAATGTCAATACTCATCCCAGTTTCCAGATTTCCTACCAAGAAGCTAAGCATGCAATCGATGAACTTCGAATAAAATTTGGGGGTTCGTCGCTATTTGGTAATGAAAAAGACGATTCATTCAAAAGTTCGATTTCAGCTATTAACCAGACATTTGACGGAAAAGACCTTTACCCCAGCATTGAAGAGAAAGCAGCTCATTTACTTTATTTTGTCGTGAAAAATCATTCATTCACAGATGGGAATAAACGAATCGCGGCTTGGCTTTTTGTTTGGTTTTTAGCAAAAAACAATTATCTGAAGGATCAGTCAGGCCGGCCAAAAATCGCAAATAATGCCTTGGCAGCAATTACCCTAATGATTGCATTAAGTAAACCGGAAGAAAAGGAGTTGATGATCTTGGTGATTGTGAACTCCATAAATAAAATGAACTGAACATGCTTGTATTCCTATC
>JBILPR010000457.1:0-3196 GCA_044373795.1 Algoriphagus sp.
GAAATGTCCTGAAGTCCTGTTTTGAAGTGCTTGATAGGAGTATTGGAGTTTTCAAGATCCAGCATCAAGTTGAGATCGGAGAGCAATCCGGCAATGGATTGATATCGGTCTTCGGCATTTTTTGCAAGGAGCTTTAGAATAATCTGATCTAAAGGCTTGCTTATGGATTTTTTGAAATGAGAAGGTGGAAGAGGTGAGATCGCAAGATGGCAGTGGATCAACTTCAGCAAATCGTCCTCTATGAAAGGAGGTCTGCCGCATAGCATTTCATAAAAAGTAATTCCAAGTCCATAATAATCACTCCGGTAGTCGATTTTCCGGTTCATACGGCCAGTCTGCTCCGGGGAAATGTACTCCATCGTACCGATGAGTTGTGGATTTTGCTCAAAGTGGATCTCGAGATTCTCGATAGAGGACCCAAACTCGTAATCAATCAGGGTGATGTTTTGATCAGTCAGGTCACAGATGAAATTTCGTGGATTAACATCGTTGTGTAAGATCTTTTTTTGATGGAGATTCTGGAGTTCCTTTGCGAGGAGGATCCCCAGCGGAAGAAATTCCCTGACTTCCATGCCATCCGTCTGGATTAATTCCTTCAGGCTTTTCCCTCGGATAAACCTCCGCAACATTACTAGTTTGCCCTGATAAAGGACTACTCCTGAGTTCATTTCAGGGTGGAAAGATTTGCTGGTAATGCTGGTTTCGTTGAATAATCTCCCTTGATCTCCGGTTAAATCCTCTTTGATTAACACCTCGTCGCCACCAGAAGTCTGACCTTTGAAGAGCCTGCTACGCGAACTTTCATGGATCAGGTCAAGGGACACTATCTGAGGAGATTCGATGATCATCGGGAATTATTTGAAATGGGGATAGACGTTTTTTTCGAAGAACTCCTCGAGGAATTTTCTATCGAGACCAAGTTCCAAATTTTTTAAGATTTCGTCATAATCGGATTTTACCGGAATGGTAAATTCCTGGTCAGATTCATTTATTTCAGGAATCCAGGAGGTGTGGAGCGTGAATGCGAATTTGATCTTCGGATGGGTCAACTTGCAAATTGGACCTTTGGAGATGTTTTGCGCATCGAATATCCAAAATTCGGAACTGTAAGCTGTAGGAGTGTTTGTGGAATTACCGACTTGCACCGGACTGACCAGATAGCCATCAAGATCGGGAAGTACGTCTGGTGTTGGGGTCTTTTTTGGAACGAAATGCACACCTCTTGGGAATACATTTCTGTCAAACTGGAAGTAATCTTCCGGCTCCATGGTCTCCACATTCAGCCGGGTCATTCCGAATGGAAGCTCTTTCTCTGTTAGTTTTTTGATCAGATCCAGGCTGATTTTTCTATGCTTGTAGTCTTTGTACAAGTTGTAAATAAACTCTGTTAGGAGGTTTTTTACTGTGCCGTCTGTCAGATACCAAAGTTGTTTGATTTCGCTGACCGGCTCCTCTGCAGATAAAATGCCTCGATAACCGTAGAGCGAAATTGCCCAGGTATTTGGCCCCAGATTTTCTTCGTCGTACTTACCGGCATCCTCATAGACACTGGATTTGTCTTCCAATAGCTTCAGATTTTCGGCATCAAATTTCCATTTTCCGATCCGACTGATATCCATACTCCCCACTGCAAAGAGACTGTAATAATCAGGATCAACAGGTTTTCCGTCCAGAGCTCTTTTATCAAATGTCCGAACCCATTCTGCTATACACGTTGCAGCGTTGTGGATTCCTACCAATGTGACTACTCCATCCGGATTAGAGTAGTTGCAGCTGTAGTGAATGGTTTCGAAGGGGATCGGCTTATCCAATCGATAAGCTGTAGCCACACCTCCGCCTGGTTTGAGTTCTCTCCGCTTGATGATATATGTGGTGGTAAATGGCTCCATTCTCACAGTTGCAAGTCTCCGGATCAGTCGCTCGATCACTTTGCTTTCAGGAAAAGGATTGTCAAAAAGCATATCAATCGAAAACTTAAAAGAGCAATCCGTCAGGATGATGTAATCCTTTGTGAGACCCATTTGGTGCATGCATTCGTAGATGGCGAGTTTACTGCCGTGTTGATCGCTTAATGTCCAGTTGGTCAGGGGGCCATCTCCATTCCAAAGTAAAAGGTTCATAAATACATCTCCCTTTGGTTCATCGGGATTGTGTTTTTTACCGTCAACATGGTCATTCAGATTGTGGAAAAAATGATTCACCCTGGATTTGACGTGGTCTGTGTCGGGGTGATCCGAAAGCTCATTTGCCAGAGCTTCCAACTTGGATTTGAAAAGATGCCTGTTATGCTTGAGGTGATGGATGGATTGCTCCAGATGGGTATAGGATTGTTTGTTTTTCGAGTAGTTGACTGTAAATAGTTCTTTAGTAATTGGATCAAAAGCCGGGTGTGCTGAAGTTTGAATCAGTCCAAAAGGCCAAGGGACCATCGGTGGCTGGGCAGTCATCCACTCGCTCGCCCTACCAATCGGTGTAACCAACTCCATGGTTTTTGGATCCAGAATATAGGGTCTGCCAACATCGTAAGTCGCAAGCAAGCTTCCATGCTTTTGGTTTTTGAATTTGACGGGTTGAGTAGCGGTGTTTAGTTGATTTCTTCCCCCAAGAACCATACTCATGCGGGTGATTCCCATGTTGTGAAACCCCATCAATCCATGGTGTTTGGTACCCGCTTTGGTAGCTTCGTCAGCGTAGAAGCAAGGAGTTTTCATCAGTTTGGTTTTCACTTGCGGATCTGATGTATTAGTAAAGTCAACCTGAATAAGGAATCCATCGCCATTCATAATGGGGGTACCATATTCGGGATTATGCGTACCGTCTGGATTTTTTTCCGGAAAGGGAAGCCCGTCGGAATTGACCGAACCGACCGGAAAAGAAACATGAAAAGCGCCGTGAATATCTTCCGGCAATGTCCCCGCTATGACTTTAAGAGATCCTTCGAATTCCTCGCGGGAGGTTTTGAGTAAGGGTTCCTTGGCTGGATTGAGGGTAGAGCCAGAATTTTTTGAGGCAAGTTTTTTCTTAAAAAAGTTCAACATCGTTTTTAGAAGTTTTGAAAGTCCCATTTCGTAAAAAGGATTATTAAGTTAAAAATCAAGACTATTTAAGGAATATTAGACAAATAATGCGAAATTATTTATTCCCATTAGAAAAAATTGTGTCAAAATTTATCCCTCTAATTTTAGTCATGGATATT
>JBILPR010000132.1:0-11040 GCA_044373795.1 Algoriphagus sp.
ATAGCCGCCACATACGTGTACAAATCTTTGTCGAGGTAGATTTTTGAATCCGGAGAGGAGATCAATCCTCCCATTCCTTCGTTGAATTGAGACATTGGATTCAAGGAGAACTGCATCACTTCATTCTGCATGTAATCGATCTTAAAGTAATCGTTTTCCTCCAATACAATCTTGACAGTTTCACCTTTCTTGAAATGATCTTTGTAATCTTCCAAGGCAATCGCCTCGTTGACAACTCCGGTAGATTCCAGGATCTTTGCAGGAACGTACTCAGGTACGCCTACCACTTTCTTCTGACGACCACGGTAAATAACCGTATAGTCCTTCATCTGTGTCGGCTTATTGATCCAAAGCAACACGTGCTCTTTGTTCAGTTCATCTTCCCAGCTATTACTGTAAGTAAGTCCTGACATGTTGATCGAGATTACATCTGAATAGCCAGAGCTGAACATGATCCCGATCAGGACCATTCCCAAACCGATATGTGCCAAAGATCCTCCTGCCAGTTTGAAGGTAGATTTCTTTAAAATTCTCGCCAGAATAACTGAGTTGGCTACAATGGTGAATGTGCCTGCCAAGACCACGATGATGTATTTCCAGTCATAGACTTTGGCGAAAACAATAATCGCCGCCGATAGTAAAACGGAAATGATATATGGGGTAAGCAAAGCATCTTTTAATGCCTTTTTATCAATTTTTTGCCACCAGAAAAACTGTCCCACTGCTGTCAGCAAGGCCAAAGCCACAGCAAACCAGAGTTGGAACTTAGTGTAGAATTCGATTTGATCAGCCGGCGGAGCCATGTTTGAAATCCCTCCGAAACTCTCCACAATCGCATTCCAAACCGGGATGGAAGTAGGGAGAATTACTTGGAAAGCCATTAAAGCCAACGTAGTGGCACCGATGAAAACCCAGAATTCACGGGAGTAAACCGAAGCTTCTTTTTCAGAAGTCGGGATATGCTTCCAAGCTCTTGCGGCAAGGAAAATCGCGATGAACAGGAAAAAAAGCATGTAGATCAGGAGTTGCCCGGAAAGTCCCAAATCCGTAAATGAGTGCACAGATGAATCTCCTAATACTCCGGACCTCACAAGGAAAGTCGCATAAAGCACTAGTATGAAAGTCATGATGACCAAAACGATGGAGGTCTTGAGAGCTGTCGCACTTTTCTTGAAAGTGATCATGGTGTGGATCGAGGCGACCAAAATCAGCCAGGGAACGTATACCGCATTTTCCACCGGGTCCCAGTTCCAATATCCGCCAAAGTTCAGCGTCACATATGCCCAATAGGCACCCATGATAATTCCCATTCCAAGGATCATGGCAGAGAAAATCGCCCAAGGCAAAGCAGGACGAATCCACTCAGAGTATTTTTTGGTGACCAAACCACCGATCAAAAATGCAAACGGAACCAGCGTCGAGGCATAGCCAAGGAAGAGCGTAGGAGGGTGAATCACCATCCAGATATTTTGCAAAAGCGGATTGAGTCCTGTCCCGTCTTCGGGTACAAAGTCCGGATTCATCTGAAAAATCGGTGCTGCAGTTGCATCCCTCAATAGAATGAATGGTGAACTTCCCAACTTCAAATCTCCGATCACCACACCCATAATCATGGAAACAAGGAAGGCTTGCACCAAGGCGAAAACCACCATCACCGGTGCTTCCCAGAACTTATTGGTATTGATCAAAATCACTCCCAACACCACGTTCCAGAAGATCCAGAGGATAAAAGCTCCCTCCTGACCTTCCCAAAAACTGGAAATCATGTAGTGAACAGGAAGCGCTTTGGAACTGTGGGAATAAGCGTAAAAATATTCGAAGCGGTGATTGTAGATTATCTCAAACAGGGAAAGAGCAATCGTCACACTTGCTGCACCGTGAACGTAAAAGCTGATCCTGCTGAATCTTTTCCAGCTGGCTTTTTCGATTTCGTTTGCTTTGAAATATTGAATGTAAGCGTATGCCGTAACCAAAGCACTCACAAAAGCCACTATCGTCATGAAGTGGCCCAGGTTACCGATAAAGGTATTAATCATGGATTTGTTTTTCTAGCTGTGCTCAATCTCACATCCCTGCTGCCTGCACGGTTGTCTCCTGATATTTGGATGGGCACTTCATCAGGATTTTATCTGCAACAAAGATTTCATCGTTTTTATAAGCGCCGATCACGACTACCGATTCTGATCGGGTGAAATCAGCGGGTACTGGTTCGTTGTAAAATACTTCTTGTTCGGTTCCGTCATTGTCTACTAAGAGAAAGGTGAATGAGGTTTTATCTTCTCGAACATTGAGTCCGGTTACTTCTCCGGTCGCATCTTTCTTTAAGTGTCCAACTACGTGAATTGCTTTGTTTTCTCCGTCCTGCTTCATTTCCAGAGCAGTTTCAAAGCTTTCATAGCTGCTTGCATCGCCTATTGAAGTCATGATAATCACGATGGCGATGGCAATAATTCCTAATCCGATGATATGTCCTTTTTTCATATGATTATAATTTGATTTTTTAAGACCATATGGAATCTCGCATGGCTAATAATTATACCTCTGTGCGACTCTTGAGTCATGTTCGATTTCATGGTGTATTTAATCAGGAGGGGAGATTTTTTTCAAGTTTGCTGATCTTCCGATCGGTACTGATCAGGTAAACAGTTATTCCGGCAAAAACGATTGCGATGATGCCAACCAAGACGTAAATTTTTCCATCGGCTCGCATGGTGTCAGCCATTTCCACCGAGTTATTTGAATAATCAGATTCCGTAACAGGAATTTTCTCTTGTGCCAAAGCACTCAAACTGAAAATCAAAAGGGCTATTGTTATTAATTTTTTCATCAGGAATTTATCATTTGGTCTTCCAGCGTTCTTTCCACTCTACGCATTCTCACTCTTATCGTTGCAACCCAACTTCCAAAAAGCGTCCATCCAATCACCGCCGGATAGAAAACCATTCTGAGTTTTGAATCCATGTCGTACGCATTGAAACCTGGATTTCCACCATTTCCCGGATGCAAACTATCCGTCAATCTTGGAAGTACAAAGATCAATGGAATGAATGCCGCGAAAGCAAAAATGCTGTAAATAGCTCCAATTCTGGCTCTTTGCTGTGAATCTGTCAGGGAATTTCTCAAAATCAGATAAGCAAAATACATCAGGATTCCGATGGCAGTAGCATTCTGTTTGGGATCTCCGCTCCAGTAATCTCCCCAGGTGAATTTGGCCCAAAGCATTCCGGTAATTATTCCAAGCACTCCAAATAGAATGGCTGCATTGGTAAATTCGATGGCAATATCGTCGTGCTTGAGATCGTTGCTACGCAAATATTTAATGCTGTAAACAACAGAAATCACCAGCATCAAAATCATTCCAAACCACATAGTGACATGGAAATGCAAAGCACGAATGGTTTCATTCAGAATCGGAAGCCGAGGTACATCCATCAGCAAACCTGCAATGAGGGTGTACATCAGCAAGGCTATGGCAAGGATTTTCCACCAAGATTGGCGCATAGGGTCAATTTGCTTTTTCAATCGCTAAAATAAGTCATAAGTTCCTGATTCCTGCGGTTTTTCTGATAAAAGACAGTCTAATCAGGAATGCCGTGTCAACTGGTTAAAAATGGTAATGAATTACCCGCTTCAAGGCTAATAAAAATCCGAAATCATAAATCTGCAATCCTAAATCCAATCAGGATTTCCACAAATAAGGAAACAAAATATACCCTGTCACTGCCACTATCGCATTGATAGCGAGCAAAGTCAAAAGCTTGTCAACACTCACACTCCAGTCCAATCCGTCTAATGCATTTTTGGAAATCCGGATGGACATCATCAGAATCGGAATGATGACAGGGAAACTCAAAATCGCCATGAGCGTGGCGTTGTTCCCTGCTTTGGAGGCGATCCCGCTCACCATGGTCAAACTGGCGGAAAATCCCATCGCGCCAAGCACAAGATTCAGCAAAAACAATCCTTGGTCTTCAACGGGATTTCCCAGAATCACTGAGAAAACGCCATAACCCAACAAAGCCAAAATCAGCGTTAGGCCGGTATTGTAGATCATCTTGGAAAGAATAATCGCTTCGGGTGAAGCGATCATGTAATAATAGAGTTGCCGGCCCTGATGCTCCTGCACAAAGCTTTTGGCCACGGCATTCACCGCTGAAAAAAGTATAATGATCCAGTAAAGCGCATTCCAGGTGGGGATAGAAAGATTGCCCGTTTTGGCTCCCACACTCAAATAAGTAATGAAAACCGCCGAAACGACGTAAAGCAAAATCCCATTCAGCGCATATTTCTGACGCCATTCCAGCGTCATTTCCTTATGAATTAAAACGGAGATTTCTTTCCACATTCTCAAATGTAAGTCAGAAGTGAGAAGTTTGAAGTATGAATCTGCAATTTCAGCTTTCTGGTTTCAGCTTTCATACTTTAAAAACTGCTGAAATCAAGCTTCTAAACATTCCACCAATAAGTGAATTTCAACACAAGTGACCGGTTTTTCACATTAAAAGGCTCCGGTAAGTAATTGTCCGTGTAAACGAGGAAAATATCAGAAGCCGGTTTGAACCTCCACTGAAAACGGGTATTCAGGTTGATATTATTCATCTGCTCATTGTACTGCACGAAAGCAGTAAAAAATAATGTATTCGTCATCGTCACGTCCACTCGTGGCCCGACCAGCCAATAGGTTGTCGTATTCCAGGGTTCCGGAAGCATGATTTGATTGTAATTGGCAGTCATCGTGATGCCGACATACGGCTGAAAACGATAGCCCAATTCTCCGCTTACGAAGTACCGTTCCCCACCCGCATAGTATCCGCCCGCTCGGGTAGAAAATGCATAAGTAAACACACTCTGAGGCTTGGATGTATACTCAGTTCCCCAAGAAAACCAGGTATGTTCAGATCCCACAGGCAAAGTTTCGTTTCCGGAATTGGTCGGATCAAATGGCCGGAGAAGTTTTTGGTAATCGTATCCGCTCCAAAGCATCAACGAACTTTGACTCCTCCATTTTACCGTGTAAGCCAGGTAAGTGGTATTGTCTGTTTTCTCTCCTTGTTTGTTGAAGAAGAAAGTGGTTCCTCCTGAAGGACCGTGGTTCAGAATTTTCTCACTTTTTGGGAAAAACAGATAGCCGGCAGTCGGGGCGATTTTGTAATATCCCCGTCTTGGAACGTATCCAACTTCTGCTGTATAATTCTCTGAAACATACTCGTGTTGCCAGTTCCAGGTGAGATTTCCGGTAGCATATTTCAGGTTGGCAGCATGGACAAATCCATTGCCGATATTGTCCGGACCAAAGCTTTGCAGGACCATCGCCTTTCCGGTCCAGTGGTTATTTCTGGAGGCAAGATTATATTCTAAACCCAGATTTCGATTGAATTGGGAGTATACCGGTTTTTCTGATTCGGTATCAGGATTGTAATTGAGCGAAAGCTTGTTTACGAAGATCGCACCGATATTGGAGCGGGCACCCACTTGTCGCTGCAGTGCCACGACGGTGAAATTCTGGGAAGGAAGACCGCTATCGGAAACCTCACCGGTTTGCATATTCATCGCTCCGATTCTCCAGTCTTTGTTGATTTTTCCACTTAGTCGGGCTCCAAATTGAATCGGGGCATTCAGGCCTATTCTTCGGGAGAAAAATGGTCTGATCGTGGCGTATCCGAAGCTTGCAAACAAGTCGCCATTTTCCAGGAAGAATTGTCTTCGTTCCGGAAAAAAGAGCTCAAAACGATCCAGATTGGTCACTTGCCTGTCCACTTCCACCTGTGAAAAGTCCGGGTTTACCGTCAAATCTAGATTCAGGGAAGAAGTCAGGGAAATTTTGGCGTCCAGCCCGACTTCCTTCTTGTATTCGGTATCTCCGCCACCTTCGAAATCGCGGCTTATTCCGCCAAGGGCATAAGGGATTACGGAAATATTGGCTCCGGCTTCAGGTGGGGGAGTATCCCAAACCAATGTGCCGGTATATGCTAAAGAAGCCGAGGGAAACTGACGAGGGACAGGAGCCCAGCCTGATTTTTCGGTGGTTTTTAGATCAAGACGGGAAAAATTGATTCCCCATTCGGTGATTCCCTTCTTGTAGCGAATAGATTTGAAAGGAATGGAAGCCTCAAAAATCCATTTGTCCTCGTAATTGGTGACTTTTGAAATCCACTTATTATCCCAACTCAAATCAATACTTCCTCCATTGTACATGATGCCGTCCCATTGAGCTCCTGCGGCATTTGCACCAAAGGAAAAACCATTGGTCTGATCATCAAACGGATCCATGAAGAGAAGGAAATTATCATTCTTTCCGAAGCTAAAATCCCGTCTAAGGGATTCGACCATGTAAGGTCCTTCCATTCCGTGATAATTGACAACGATCAGGTATAGATTTTCCTCGTCGTAACTCATTCGTACATCGGTTCGCACCTTGGCAAAACTCGTGTCCATTGGTGTAATCATGAAAAAATCAGTTGCCACGGCAGCATCCTCCCACGCCTTCTCATCCATCACCCCGTCAATCAAAATCTCCGAGGAAGCTTTGGTGATGGGCAGGCGATAGGAATCGTTAATTTTTTGGGCAGAAAGGGATGCTGCTAAACTCAGGTTTAACAGCATTAGCAATAAGTACTTACTCATGGTGCAGGGATGCGGTAACTTTCAAAGTTAATCACCCCCGCATTTAGCTTATGTGACTTTTGTGGGGAAAGGCAAATTTATTGTTTGATCCTGTAAGCGAAGGTCAGATTCGTTTGACGTCTTATCATCTGGGATTCTCCCTCGGTGAAGAAATTGAAGCCTTCGATGATGTATCGGTTGATCCGGGTATTGAATACATCTGTCACATTCAGAATCAGCGTACCCCGGTCTTCCAGGATTCGTTTGCTGGCAGAAAGATCCATGAAGAAAATGCCTTTTCGGACACCTTGGGCTGTTTTTTGTCTTGCTTCATAATTAGCCCTGACTTGGATATCCCAACCTTCTCCAAAGGTAAACCGGGAGGTCTGCCGGAAAAGCCAGGAATAGGTCTTTCTCAATTCAGTTTGGCCGATATTGCCGGCATCGATCCTTGCATGGAAGAAGTTCGCATTGAAGTCCAACTTCCACCAATCCTTCACGCGATAGTCACCGCTGAATTCTACCCCAAAGGACTTTTCCCCGGTTACATTGACTGGCGCAGTTACCGAAAATCCATCGTCCTGAACCTTTCTGATTCGCTCGATTTTGTCCACAGTGTTTCTGAAATACACAGTGGAAAACAGGGTTGCTTTTTCAAAGTATTTAATGTGTCCCAGTTCAAAAGCATCTGTAAACTCAGGGTCCAAATCCGGATTTCCACTGAAGAAATTGCGTTGATCAGAGAAGGTGACATAAGGACTCAAGTCGTTGTAAACTGGTCTTCTGACTCTTTTACTGTAACTCAATTGAAAGGCATTTTCTTCTGTGAGATTATAAGTCAAATGTGCAGAAGGGAAAAAGTTGGTATAGGATCTGGGGTTGTTCTCATCCGTTTCCACCAGGATAGTTTCTACATCAGTATATTCTGCCCGAAGTCCTCCCTGATAGCTCCATTTGCCGGTTTCATTGCCGACGATTCCGTAGGCTGCAAGGATATTTTCATTGTAGAGAAAGATATTGTCCAAACCGGGGAGGGTGACAAAATCACCCGTTTCATTTTGTTCCTGGACAATGTAATCATTCTCCATTTCCCGAAAGCTGGTCCGAATTCCCGATTCAATTTTTCCTTTTGTTGCAAAAGGCTTTACGTAATCCATCTGAAGCAAATACTGGTTTTCGTATTCATCATTCAGGGATGTCTGAAGCAGTGCACCTTCAGGAATCTCCACTCCTTGGGTAGAAAAAGCACTTTCGGTAAAAAGCTGATCCGATCTTTCCCAGTAATTGAGGTAGGTAAACGATGCGGTTAATTCATGTCCTTTTTCGGCAAAAGTGCGCTTATAGTTTACTATCGCTTCTTTATTAGGTTCGGCTTCAGTCTCATCTTGTCTTCGTAGAGAATAGCCCAGGTAATCGTCAAAGCTATTGAGATAATCCTCGTACCGGATGTCTGTGATTCGGCGGACATCACTTCTTCTCCAGAGATAGGAGAGTGTCAAGATGCTGTTTTCGTTGAAATAATAGTCCAAACCTCCGCGAAGGTTATTGTTTAATCCCGTGACAGTGGTCGAGTTGTTTTGGCTCAAAATAGAAGTTGTACCATCTTCATTATACACTTCCTGATAGAGTTCGCTGATGCCCGGAGTCCTTCGGTAAGCTAGTCCGTAGTTGATAAACCAGTTGATTCGATTGTGTCGGTAATTGAGATTTGTGGTAAAACCTGTATTCACCGGGTATCCGGCTATCAGTTCAAATGAACCGTTAAATCCCTGTTTGCTGTCTTTTTTCAGGATGATATTGATCACTCCGGCCATTCCCTCGGCCTCATATCTTGCGGAGGGATTTGTAATCACTTCCACCCGCTCCACCATGTTGGCAGGAAGTTGGCGCAATCCACTGCTCCCTTTGAAACTGACGAGGCCAGAAGGCTTTCCATCGATCAGGATTCGTACATTCGAAGAGCCGCGGAGGGAAACATTCCCATCGGGATCTACCGCCACGGAAGGTAAATTCATCAAAATATCTGAAGCATTTCCCCCGGCATTTGCCAGATCTTTCCCAACGTTGAAGATTCGCTTATCCAGAGAAAGCTCCATGATGGTTTTTTCTCCCTGCACAACCACTTCATTCAGGTCTGATGCCGTGGCTGAAAGTGCAATTTCTCCCAGATCCAGATTTTGATTTTCCCGTGAAAGGGTGAAAACATTTGTTTTTTGAGGTTCAAATCCCATAAACTCGATCAAGGCATAGAATCTTCCTAATGGAACATCAACAGAGTACTTGCCTTCTTCATCGGAAATACCGCCACCAACAAGGCTATCTTTTTCAGTAAAAATTCCAATTGTAGCGAATGGGAGAGGTTCTTTGCTCGTCTGGTCAATGAGCGTTCCTTTGATTTTTCCTTTGGATTGGGTTTGCTGTGAAACTGCCAGGAAAGGAAAAAGAAAGATATAACCAAAGAGTAGTATTGTGGAAAAAGGCTTCATAGGCTCAGGTTTGGGTTCTTCAATTTGACCTTTTAACAGAAGGATAGTTTAATTAATAGGCCGACTTTAAATTTAACCATATGAAAAACTGGTTTTGTTAGTTTTTTATAGATGGCTTAAGAACCGTTCAAATCAGTTGAAAATAAGCTGGTTTTGAAAAAATGACTGATAAGCATAGAATTTCTGATCGGAACATCCGATTTATTTTTATCGATATCTTTTGTAAACAATTTCAAACCAACCTTTTATGAAAAAGCACCTCTTTTTGATTCTGTTTTTAATTCAAACCGGGTCTTTGATGGCCCAAGATGGACTTCCGCCTCAACTGGAAGGAAAAATGATGTATCCGGTCATCGACATTTCTCCTTGGGTCGGAGTCTTCAAGATCGAGCCAAATGCGCTGAAATATGATCCAAAAATTGAATACAAAGTGGCCGTGGATATTTATGATAAAATGAAAGACTCCACTGCAATGAATGGAGCTTTGTTGGAGGTGGCCCGGACCTTCAATTTACTTGTTGCCAATGGTGCTCCTCAGGAAAAAGTGAAAGTTGCGGCTGTTATCCATGCAGAGAGTGTCCTTTCTATTCTGACGGATGAGGCTTACATAGAGAAATATGGGATTATAAATCCGACCTTGCCGTTGATTGCCAAACTGAAGGAAGCCGGGGTGGAATTGTTTGTCTGTGGCCAAAATGTCGGCTTTTATGATTTTATACCTGAGCAGATTTCCCCTGATGTAAAAATTGCACTTTCAGCCAAAACTGCCTTGATCACTTTGGATCAGATGGGATATAGTTTTCTGAATGTGAGCGGGAATTAATAAAAAATCCCGGCCTCTCGGTCGGGATTCATTTAATATTTCAGGTTAAACCCGAATCTTGTTTCAATAACTAAAGATCAATTGCTGCCGCCTCGATTTCCCGGGCTACTTCCACCTTGCCTATGTCCTTTGATTTGTATCCAAATTGAGTCAACACTTCTTTTGCTTCTTTTTTTGCTGAATCTTCATTGCCGCAGATATTCATGACTACCGCCTTTGATTTTGGAGGATTGACCATCAACTTGCTGTTTACGCAGTTGAATGCTTTTACGAAAAATGCATCCGGTACCAATTCCTGAAGTTTTTCCATCAGGGATTCGTCCGGTCCGGTGAAATACTTCTGAACACCGTCTTTTGCAACTCCCTCAGCAAGAGGGTTGGTTACATCCAAAACTGTTTTGCCGCTGATTCCCACTTTCACTTGCTCAACTATTTTTGCAGCTGCGGTACCTTTTACTGCAAGCACGATCAAATCTCCGAAACTTGCTGCTCTTTCGAAACTTGCAACTTTTCCATTTGTGCCGGATTGCCAGTCGGAGAGTTTGTTTGGATTGCCCGTACCCAGCATCACTTCATAGCCATGTTTTTCAAATCCTTCCGCCAACGTTCTGCCTACTACTCCGGATCCCAATACTCCTACTTTTTTCATGTGTTTATGATTTGTTTTTTAAGATCACAGGAATCTTGAATGGTAAATAATCATCCCAAAGTGTGATGATTGAGTCATGCTCGATTTCTTATGATTTAATTTTTTTGATAAAATAATCCCCCCGCCACCGTATGGAAAGGCCTCAAAGGTACTGATTCCCAACTGAATTAAGGTAAGGACCCATTAGTTGGGAGTTGATGGGAATAGTTAAAATTCCTTATTCTGCTTTCTAAGCTTCCTAAGGTAGATTCACAAATTTGTAAAAATGGATTTTCTTTTTACAGCTTCTGAAAATGGATTTTTTATCTTGACGATATGTGTCAATTTGTGTGAAAAAAATTCCCGAAGTTAAGTTTAGGATTCCGAGGTCTTTTCGTTCCCTGGTTTTGAAGGATTATCCTTCGGTTTATCTTCCCCTTTTAGATAGGTGGGAAGATTGAGTCCAGCCATATTAAACAAGTCATTTAAGGGAGGCACCG
>JBILPR010000458.1:0-3185 GCA_044373795.1 Algoriphagus sp.
GTCAAGTACTCGGAATACTTTGCGAAGCTTCAGCGGGAAGCCCGAAACAAAAAGCGAGGGATGTGGAAGGAGTGAGCCTATCCAATAAAAATGAGGCGTTGATATCATGGTTTCTCTCAATGATACCCAACATCAAATGAGCTAAGGTTTATTTTGAAAACTTCAGGGAAAATTCCCAATCCAGATTTGAAAGCCAAACTTTCAATTCCGCAATACTTGAAACCAGGTCTTTAAACGAGGGAGGGTTTACTTCATAAATCATTTCTTCCCGCATTTTCTCATAATCTGCTTTCCACGCTTCAATGATCTCAGGTAAAGGCATTGGATTCAATGTTTTTGGATTAAGTGTGTTATAATCCACACCACTCACTTTTGAAAAAGTGAATCTATGGGTCACGATCATTTCATAAAGCTCCTGATTTGCTATAGCACGTTTACCAATTTCAGTTTTCATTAATTGATACACGTCATAGAAATGGCGGGTTAGACGATCGACTCTCATTTTCTCGAGTGGGCGATGAAACTCCTCATGAAGCAAAAACAACTTTTCCAAAAAAGTTCTTTCCGGATCTACCGAAGGTATATCGATTAATGGTGATGAAAACTCTCTCCCTTCATAAAATTCATCTACAAGCGACCCAAATCTTTTTACTGTAAACGGCTCTCGGAGAGACCTACAACCAACCTCAATTTGTACCCTTGGCAGGAGATAATGGGGTGTTCTAATAATATTTGTATAGTGAATGAGAATAATTCTGGGATCTTGATCACTATCTGCAGCCGGAACTATCTCAAAAGCAACGTCCTTAAAGCCCCTCTCTGCAAATTTATCTTTTAACTCTTCGTAAAACGGTTCAGTGGTATATAGACCCGACTTTTTTCTTAGGCTGGTTCGTTGGCTTTTTGAAAGTTCTCCTTGAAATCCTAGAAATGTCCGTTCTATTGCTAAATCAACATCTTCCGAAAAACGCTGAATTAGCTTCCAGGCTTTACTTAGGGAAGTGCCACCTTTGAAAACTAAGTGTTTACCGGCTTCCATTTCAAAAATTATTGCCAAGGTTTGTGTAACCCACCAATCTTTCTCAACAGCGAATGCTGGCATACCAGTTTTACTACTGATGTTTTGAAAGATCAGCTCTTTTTCTTTTGGGCTGAGGCTGTAAAAATTATTCATCGGTATGCTATATAGCTTTAGTCATTATCTTTTGAATCCAAACTGGTGCAAGTCCTATATCGTGTACCAAATCTTTTTTATCCTCTTCCCTGAGCAGCTTTATGATTTTTTGCTCTTCCTGTTCCGTGACGTTGCCGTTTCCCAACTCTTTTAACGCCTGAATTACAAGACAGCTTATTTTACCTTTAGCCATCAGGTTTTTAGGGGTTGTTTTTTTGAATTTAATAGTTCGCAATCCTATTTTCACTTCACGTGGGCTGCCATCAGTTAACAAGACTATTCTCATCGGTATTTGCGTGCTCAAACCTAATGCGTTTAGTGCATAACTTCCAGTAGGTATTGTTCTTACTTTATCCCGTTTAGCTATGCCCTCGGCAATTTCTTCAGCAGAAGGCATTACCTCACCAATCAAGCTACTTATTTTGGGTCTGGTATAAATTCCATGCGCGACCCGTGAAATAACTTTTTTTTCTTCCAGCCTGCCTAATGCTTTTCTAACAGCTTCAGATGACCCTAATTTTGAAAAATCATCCGGAAAGAAAATACTGCCTAATGGATTCTGCTTAATAAAACTTTCGATCTGTTTTTCAACACTTTCCATAAAATTCAAATATTTTTTTGTCACAAATATATGCCTTATATGTGACTCATTTGAAAATTATATGTCACAAATTACGACATCATTTGTGACAAAAATTGGTGCATCAAAGTCCTCGGAAATTCTAAATGAGCTTATCCCGACAACTCTCAGAATGTTTCTGAAACTCAACCAAGAATCAAAACCCAGGAAAACCGACCTATCCAAAACCCCAACATTTCGAAAGCACAGTTCCTCTTTTGAAAACCACTTCTGTGCAAATGGGACTTGAAAATATGTGTTGAAGCGCGGCGAAAAGGAAAAACGGAGAGGGAATACTTCAGAAAGGAAGCGTCTGACTTTGTGAAGCGAATTCTGACCGACATAAAGGTCAGGTTGAAATATGATGTGGAGCGATACGATCGTTATAAGCGAACGTTAGCTTATGTGTACCTGGACGACGGGACTTTTTTGAATGCGCTTTTGGCGAAGGAAGGGGGATAGTTCATTAAAACTGTGTCTAGGTTTAATTAATGTTTACAAGGGACTGGCTTCCAATCACTCCATCCGTAGGGCTGTCTGGACCGATCCTGACTAAAAATGTCCGCCGGATTTTTAAATTTTTGCTTCAGGCTTCCCCTTCATTCCTGCATCGACTAATTGTGAAAGGAAAATCGCAAATGGCTCGATATCTTGTTTAGTACTGGCCAGTTCCAATGCTTGCATATATCCATCACGCTGTTCTACAGGGATAACTGTCCATGGATATCCTCCGGATGCCAGCATGACGTTCATTAAAAACCTTCCCATCCTACCGTTTCCATCCATGTAGGGATGGATAAAAACAAATACAAAGTGCCCGAGAACTGCCCTTACGGCGGTACTCGGTTCCTCGGACAATAGTTGAAACAGTACTGGCATAGCATCTCTCACTGCCTCTTTGGTTAAAGGAATATGCATCGAGTTGCCAATATAAACTTGGTGATTTCTGTAACCTGATAAATCTGCCGGTTTCAATAAACCGGTGATTACACTGGGTCCAAAAAGCTCACGATACCATTCACCATGGTCCTCGTCAGCCACTTGACCAGGATTTGATTTTCCCAAAACCTTCTTTATGCTCACTTTTACGGAATTAAAGGCATCCCAATAGCCCCTTGCAGCCATCGCATCCCGCTGTTGGCTATCCTCTTTGTTTCCTTCACTATTCCAATTCCCGGCTCGGACCTTTTCAATCATTTCCGGCGTAACTCTATATTTTTCAATGGATAAGGAATGATAGGCATCTGTTATAAAGATATCCTCTACTGATTTAATGTAAGAACCTACATCTGTGGGGATACCTGGTTCTGGTGGAAATTGAGCAATTATCGTTTCTCTCATCCCCATCCACATTAATTTGATTCTGCTTTCATAAGCAGATCTCATTCGGGA
>JBILPR010000459.1:0-3182 GCA_044373795.1 Algoriphagus sp.
TGATAATCCGCTACTTTGGCAGTAGTGCCAAAAAAGAACGTTCATCAGTAGATAATTGTCCGCACTTGCCCGCCGTGGTGGAGGCCAAGGACGACAAGACTGTAGCTACCGGACTGCTGCGGGTGAATTGAATTTCATGCCTTTTTTATTCGCTGGCGGCAAGATTGCGAATAGACATAAACATTATGTTGATTTAGAAGTTAGTGTAATTCAGCCCTCAGGATTTTTAGTTGTTTTATTCAAATAATGTTTTAGAATACCTGTGTTATTAATCAAAATCACCCAAAAATCAACAAATAGTTAAGCGAGAATAAAATTCATGAAAAAATTTAAAAAGTCTGAAATAGCTTTAATGGTTTTAGTGGTAATACTGATTGGGATATCAGAGTACTATTTTATCATTGCAAAAGATCCGTTGAAAGCGATTTTCCTGGGCCTGTGGTGTCCTACCATATTGGGTTTTGTTATCATATTTAATCTGAAAAGGTAATATGGAAAACTTAGATGTAATCATATTAACAATAGCTGTTGCAATAGTTTTTGTTATTTTCATAATCACCTCTCTGAAAGAAATTAGCCAAATGGCTGATGAGCCTTATAAATATGAGAAACCTTCAGGATTTACGAGAGAAGCGCTGTTTGATGCGCTCAGTTCCCTGTTTGACGATGATGAAATTTCTGTTAAAAACAGGAAGAAATTTAAAGCGACTTTAGAACGTACTATCTCCGATATGGAAACAGATGGGATGTATTTCAATAAGACAGAAGAATCTCCTACTAAAGTAAAGCCCGAAGGTAAGTCTGAAATCTGACGGTTGGATCTAGTGTGATATTTTCTCAAGGAAAAAAAGCCACCCTCTCAGGTGGCTTTTTTGTTTAGCATCAGATTATAAAGACCGGTGAGAGGCTTCATTCTAAAAAATCAAAAAAGGCCCAAATCAATCGATTTGGGCCTTTTTATTGTTTTCGCTTGGCAAAAGTCTCATTTATTAATCGGATTTTCGGTTCAGTACAATTCCCAGGTTGACCCCAAACGCATAAGGCGTATATGTGTTGCGGCTCATACTTCCTATGTAGAGAGGTGAATTCGCATAATTCATAAGAGCCGATTGGAAATAAGGAGTAAGTTGAATTGCCAGCTTTTCGAAAGCTTGGTATTCCAATCCAATAGACATTCGAATGCTGGCTCCAACAGAATTATAGGCATCATTTTGATTATCAAGTGCAAATTCCGGATTGAACAAAGATCCTGCAACTAATCTGGTTTTGCTTCCAATCGGGAAATCATAATTGATGCCGTAAAAAACCCCCACATAGGTCAGATCATTTCGAAAAGAATAGGGATTATCAATTGGACCTGCTCCGTTGGAAGTTAGCCATTCTTCATTCGAAGATTTTTGGTTCATTCCAATTCCATAAATAAAGCTCAAATTGGTCTTTTTTGAGGGAACCTGGTACAGTACATTGAAATCAAAAGACAAGGCCGGAGTTTGGGAGATGGGGAAACAACCTTCAAAGCATTGAAAGGCCTGAAAGCCTCCGTCTTCGTATATTCCCGCTTTCTGAACGCCTCCGTTAAATATTAACCGGGTTGCTTTTTTTTGCCCAAATGCGGAACCCACAAACAGTAAAAGAATCAAAGCTAAAGAGGATTTTTTCATCTGGTTTTAATTTGTTTTTTAGCGGCCAGATGGAATCTCGCATGGCTATAATCGTTCCATTGTGTGTCGCTTGAGTCATGCTTGATTTCATGTGTTTTGATTTCAAGGACATACGAAAAATAAACATTTAATTGATTTTTTTTTCCTTTTCGGAGAGAATTTTTGAATCAATGAGCTATTTGATAGTCATCAATTTTGATGGCAATCTGCATTATCAAATAAGTAAACAGGGAGTGAGGTAATACGAGCGGACGCCTGGACTGAGGAATTACGATGTTCATAAGCTAGTGGTAAAATAAGGTTCATGAATTTTTTTTGACATCTTCCTTCAAACCTCTTAAATTCTTAAAAATACCCTGTACAGGGTATTTTTTTTGTCTTTTTGTGTGGTAGTTTAGGGGACCAACTAGAATATAAAAAAAAACGACCCTGCCAGATAAATCCAACAGGGCCCTTTAAAATGTTTTCACAACGGAATAATCCTTATTGTGAATTGCTTCAAAATGGTAGGACGAATGTAGGCTTAAACTTTAACTTTTAAAATATTATGAAAAAGATTTTAGGATTGGACTTAGGAACGACCTCAATCGGGTGGGCGTTCGTCAAAGAAGGAGAAACCGAATCCGAAAGTGGAATTGTTAATCTCGGAGTGAGGATTGTTTCGTTGACGACAGATGAAGAAAATGACTTTGCAAAAGGAAACACCATTTCAATCAATGCTGACAGAACTTTAAAAAGAGGAGCTCGAAGAGGATTGCAAAGGTTTAAGCTTAGACGCGAAGCTTTACTTGACATTTTTATACAGAGTGGGAGTATTGAAAAAAATTTCAATTATGCTGAGTTTGGTACCGGTTCCACATTTTCCACTCTGGCGCTGAGAGCAAAATCAGCAAAGGAGGAAATCAGCAAACAAGATCTTGTAAAGGTCTTGCTAAGCTTGAATAAAAAGCGAGGGTACAAAAGTAGTAGAAAAGCAAAATCAGAAGAAGGAGATGGGCAAGCGGTGGATAGTATGGGTATTGCGAAGGAATTATATGAAAACGATCTGACCCCAGGCCAATGGACTTTAGAAGCTTTGAAAAATGGGAGAAAAAATATTCCAGACTTTTATAGATCCGACCTTCAGGAAGAGTTTAGAAAAATCGTTGAATTTCAAAGTAAATTTTATCCTGAAATTCTTGGTCATGATTTCTTGGAAAAATGGTTGGGCAAGGCGGCAAATGTGACAAAGACATTTTTCAACAAGTTAAATATCCCTTTAGCGGAGAATCCAGGCAAAAGAAATGAAAAAATAGTTCAGCAATATACTTGGAGAACCAACGCTCTTGTTGAAAAGCTAGATGCATCTGAATTAGCATTTGTCTTGTCTCAAATAAATGGTCAAATCAATGCATCAAGCGGTTATTTGGGTGCTATAAGCGATCGTAGCAAAGAGTTGTATTTCAACAAAGAAACCATTGGTGAATACTTATATAACCAAATCCTAAAAAACTCTCATACCCAATTAAAAGGTCAAGTTTT
>JBILPR010000460.1:0-3174 GCA_044373795.1 Algoriphagus sp.
TCCGTTCAGGCAATCAATCAGGAATTGAAAACAGATTTCTCTATACTTCAAACAGGAAGTGAAAACCGGGTTTTGGAAAATGGGGGTGAAGCTTTGCCTTTCCGATTTGAATCCGGTTTTGGGAAAAACCTGCTTTTGGAAGAATCGGTGGCTATTCAGCAAATTGGAAACAGTCAAGTTGGTTTGAGTTTACTTGGTCCAACTTTCCCAATTGCTTTGTCTGGAGACAGCCTTTTGTACGGCAGGATTTGGGACGAGATTTTGGGAGTTATGTATCCGGCCGAGGAGCAAAATTGGGAATTGGATGCTCCTGTTTTTTCAGGTTTTCCCTCCGGGATTCTTCTGAATCAAAAAGACGGAGAAGCAAACTCCATATCTCTGGGTTCGGATACCGTTTATCTGAGTCCTTCTTTGATTAACCCACAAACTTCATCAGGTGAATTTATAGTTTCGGAATCGGGCTGGATCAG
Organism: Algoriphagus sp.; assembly: GCA_044373795.1. Taxonomy (GTDB): domain Bacteria; phylum Bacteroidota; class Bacteroidia; order Cytophagales; family Cyclobacteriaceae; genus Algoriphagus. The sequence goes on from JBILPR010000460.1 coordinate 471, forward strand.
TTTCAGGGATTCTCTGGAGGTTTTTGTTTACCCTCCGGATGAGTTAAAAACCGTATTTCAAAACCGGATGATTCATGATTTTCTGAAATCCGGAAATCAGAATAATCAGATGATTGATTCAGTCACCAAAGAGCAAAGAGTACCGGACTGGCTTTGGTTTGCAGCTATCTTGATTGTCTTTACATTGGTTTGGCTGGAGCCGAGAATGGATTGAGGGAGATGATTATCCGCACTTAGACAGAAATATCAAATAGAAGTTTTAGAACGCGGATAATCGACCACAGTCAACAGTCGACTGACGACAGCCTCAAATTTGGAGCTTTATTCCTTCCTGGAGTCATCCGACTTCTTATAAAAGAGCCCTTATAATTGATAGAATAGAGATAACGAAGACAATCTTCGAGCAATTTTTCAGAGTTTTTTAAATCACAGATTTGGACTTCTTCCTATCTCCCGACCTGATTCCAAAACCGAACCCCTTAGCGTTGATAGGAGCATTATCAATCCTAATCGAACTGAAAAAGCTATGGGTGAGATAGATATATTTCATGCAAGAAAAATTCACTACGGGATAGTTGTTTTCAATAAAGATTCTATTTTGTCCATTGGCTGGAAGAAAATTCCAGAAAACATCAGGCTAATCAGAAGGCATCACTATATGTATAATCGATTATATCAACTGGCTACGGTGCTTGTCTTGGCCGTGTTTCTCTTTCCATCCTGTGAGAAAAAGTCAGAATCCGGTTCCGAGACCATCGAAATCCCGGATCAGGTCAGCTATAATTTTCATGTCCGACCGATCCTTTCCGACAAATGTTTTGCCTGTCACGGTCCGGATGCAAACAAACGAGAAGCTGGTTTGCGGCTTGACATAGAGGAAGAAGCTTACAAAGCTCTGACTGAAACCCCCGGTGCGCATGGACTGGTTCCGGGCAAGCCGAATGAATCAGAGGTCTACAAGAGAATTGTCTCCGATGACCCGACCATCAAAATGCCACCGCCTGAATCCAATCTTAAGCTATCCGACTCGGAGATCAAAATGATTGAAAAATGGATCAGACAGGGTGCAGCCTACGAGCCTCACTGGGCATTTATCCCTCCAAAAACACCGGAGATTCCAACCGTTAAAAACGAAGAGTGGGCACTGAATGAGGTTGATTATTTTATTCTGGCCAAGCAGGAAGCACGAGGAATGGAACCCAATTCCGAGGCTGATAAAGAAGCTTTGCTGAAGCGGTTAAGTCTGGATCTGACCGGGCTTCCTCCAACTGTAGAAATGATGGATCAATTTCTCGCCGATGATTCACCGGAAGCATATGAAAAGTTGGTGGACCGATTGATCGCAAGTCCCGCTTATGGGGAAAAGATGGCGGTTTACTGGATGGACATCGCCCGATTCGCTGATTCCCACGGTTTTCAGGACGATAGCTACCGGAGCCAATGGCCCTGGCGTGATTGGGTAATCCATGCCTTCAACAAAAATCTCCCCTACGATAAGTTTATCACCTGGCAGCTTGCCGGTGATCTGATTCCTGATGCCACCAAAGAACAATTGCTGGCCACCGGGTTCAACCGCAACCACAAGATCACTGAAGAAGGCGGAGTCGTAGACGAGGAATATAGGGTGTCGTACGTCGCAGACAGAACAAATACTGTTGGGAAAGCCCTGATGGGAATCACCATGGAGTGTGCCGGTTGCCACGATCATAAGTACGACCCGATTACTCAGAAAGAATATTACTCGCTGTATTCTTTTTTCAACAACATTCAGGAAAGAGGAATTGAATCCTCAGTAGGCGGTCCCGAGACGTATGCAAAGCGGCCTTTCATGCAAATCAGCAATGAAGACGTGGAATCCATCCTGACCTTTATAAACAAAAAAGATACCCTTGACCTGATCGTATCAGTGATGGGGGAACTTGATTCCATTCGGCCAACCTTTGTGCTGGATCGTGGGATTTATGATCAGCCTTTGGATCCTGTGGAACCCAAAACTCCCGAATCCATCCTTTCATTTGGTCCCAAATACGAAAAAAACCGACTTGGTTTGGCCAAATGGATGTTCAGCAGAGAAAACCCACTTACTGCCCGAGTTTTTGTAAATCAGATCTGGCAGGAAATTTTTGGAAAAGGCATCGTCACTACTCCCGGGGATTTTGGAATGCAGGGAGCACTTCCGAGTCATCCCGAACTGTTGGACTGGCTTTCGGTGGATCTGATGGAAAATGGCTGGGATATGAAGCGGCTGATCAGACAATTGGTCACTTCGGCTACTTATCGGCAATCGGCCACTATAAGTGCAGAGCAATTGGAAAGAGACCCGGAGAACATGCTTCTGACCCGTGCCCCGAGATTCCGTATCAAAGCCGAGTTTATCCGGGATGTAATCCTGGCGAGCAGCGGATTGCTAAATCCTGAGATCGGAGGACCAAGTTCCAAACCTTACCAACCTGGAGGACTTTGGGAAGGAGCCACTTCGGGCAGAGGAATCTTGTCAGTTTACAAGCAGGATCACGGCGAGAAGCTTTACCGCAGGGGACTCTACAATTTTATTAAAAGAACCGTTCCGCCTCCGGCCATGACCATCTTTGACGGCAGCAACCGTGATCAATGTGAAGTGGAGCGCCTGATTACCAATACCCCGATTCAGGCATTGGTGATGCTCAATGATCCAACTATGCTGGAGGCATCACGCGTGTTGTCC
>JBILPR010000462.1:0-3161 GCA_044373795.1 Algoriphagus sp.
CTTGTGCCAGCCAATTGCTGTCGGGTAAACCAAAAAGTCTGCTCCCTTCAAAGCAGTGATTCTTGCAGCCTCAGGATACCATTGATCCCAACAGATTAGCACGCCGATTTTACCAAATCTGGTTGGGAAAACCTTGTAACCAAGATCTCCCGGAGTGAAGTAGAATTTCTCAAAATAGCCCGGATCATCGGGAATATGCATTTTTCGGTATTTGCCGAGGTAGGTTCCGTCAGCATCGAGAACCGCAGTGGTATTGTGATAAAGACCTTCAGCTCTTTTCTCAAAAAGCGAAGCGACGATCACTACACCAAGTTCCTTCGCCAATGCCCCCATCACATCCGTAGATGGGCCAGGGATAGCCTCGGCAAGTTTGAAGTTTTCGTATTCCTCCACATCGCAGAAATAAAGCGAGCGAAAAAGCTCTTGCAGGACCACCACTTGGGCGCCTTTGGCAGCCGCATCATGGATTCCCGCGATAGTCTTGGTCATGTTTTCGGCCACATCGGAGGAGCAGCTCAACTGGACTAAGCCAACTTTTACAGTTTTATTTGCCACGGTTGTTTCTTTTTGATTGAGGGGCAAAGATACTTTTTGATCAAGCAAACCCAAAACTTTGAATTTTAAAGTAATTCAACTTTTTCAAAGCCCAAAAGCAGTCTTTTAGACCTCCAACTGCCAACCGCTCCTCAAAAAAATATTTTATCCCTCCACTCATCTGCTTAAATTCCACTTTGTACCGAAACCACACCTTATGAAAATCAAATCCCTTTTACTCCTGCTTTGCTTAAGTATTTCCATTTTTGTCCATGGTCAGGAATTGACCAGTGATTTATTAAACGGACTTCCATTAAGAAATATTGGTCCCGCTACCATGAGTGGACGTATAGTTGACCTTGCGGTAGTTGAATCGGACCCTTTCACTTTTTATGCGGCTACCTCCACAGGGGGTATTTGGAAAACCACCAATAATGGGGTCTCTTTCGAACCTGTTTTTGAAAAAGAAAACACCCACTCTGTGGGTGCTATTGCCGTAAATCAAAACTATCCCAACATTCTATGGGTAGGAACAGGCGAAAGAGCCAACAGACAAAGTAACTCTTGGGGAGATGGGGTTTACAAATCGCATGATGGCGGCAAGACTTGGCAAAATTTAGGATTAAAAGACTCTCATCATATTGGCAGAATTGTGCTTCACCCTACCGATACGCTTGTCGCATATGTTGCCGCCATGGGTCATTTATGGGGTCCCAATGAAGAAAGAGGCTTATACCACACAAAAGATGGTGGGAAAACCTGGGACAGACTGATCTACGTGGACGAAGATACCGGTGTAGCAGATGTGGCAATGGATCCTTCCGATCCGGATATTTTATATGCAGCGACTTACCAAAGAAGGAGAAAGCCTTATGGTTTTCATGGCGGTGGACCCGGTAGTGGACTTCATAAATCCATAGATGGGGGAAAGACCTGGAAAGAACAAAAAAACGGATTACCTGAAGGAGATTATGGCCGAATAGGTATTTCTATTTATCGCAACAATCCTGAAGTTGTATTTATCTCTTTGGAACAAGGCTATCAATACAATGCTTCTACAGCATATAACAAGCGAAGAGCTGGTCTTTACCGAAGCAGAGACAGAGGTGAAAGCTGGGAATTGATGAGTGATTGGAATCCAAGACCTATGTATGCTTCCCAGCCTTTGGTAGATCCAAGCGATGAATCCAGAATCTACATGATGAATGAGTACAGCTATTCCAGCGATAGCGGAAGGACTTTCATTGCGCCCCGTCAAACGCTTCATGGGGACGATCGGATTCTTTGGGTCAATCCAAAAGACTCTCGACATGTGATCAAAGGAGATGATGGAGGAATCGGCATCTCTTATGACAGAGGGATCAAATGGCTCTTTGTAAGCAACTTACCGGTAAGCCAATACTATCGTGTGTCGGTAGATAATGCTAAACCGTATAATGTATACGGCGGATTACAAGACAATGGAAGTTGGGTTGGACCAAGTGAAACCTATCGCTCCGACGGTATTTTGAATGAAGACTGGAGAAGGCTTGGAGGAGGAGATGGCTTTCTGAATCTGGTCGACCGAAATGATCCGGACGTCGTTTATACCGAATCTCAATATTTGGGACTTTCAAGACTTAATTTGAAGACTGGACAACGTCAAGATATCCGTCCAGGTGATCCAAAAGGCAGAATCAGTGATAGAAGAAATTGGGATGCTTGGGGACCAGGAATTCCGGAACCGGAACTGGGAAATGCCATGGCGCCAGGCAACTGGGATGGTCCTTTCTTTTTATCTCATCATGATGCAAATACCATTTATGCAGGCACAAATGTGCTTTGGAAAAGTACAGATAATGGTGCTGCCTGGGTTTCATTGGGCGATCTAACCACTAAAGTGAATAGACGAGAGCTTTTAATTATGGGACAAAGGCCAGACGAAAACACCGCCTCATTGGATGACGGGATTCCTTACTACCCAACTTTGACAGCAGTTGCTGAAGACCTGCACACACCTGGAATGCTCTATGCAGGAACAGATGATGGCTTGCTTCAAGTGTCATGGGACGACGGACAAACCTGGAATGATGTGAGTAGCACATTAGTCGGTCTTCCAAAAGAAACCTGGATAAACACCTTTGAGCCCTCATCACATACTGCCGGAACAGCATACGTTGCCATCAATAATTATAGAAATAATGATTTCAATAATTACATCTATCGAACCGTAGATTATGGGAAGACTTGGGAATCTGTAGTGGGTGATTTGCCTGCCAATCGTGTTGCCCGTGCATTACGAGAAGACCCCAAAAACCCAAACTTATTATACTTAGGTACTGAATTTGGCTTGTTTATTAGTGTTGACAGAGGTGACCACTGGGTAGAATTAAAAAGCAACATGCCTACCCTTCCGTTCAATGATTTGGTCATTCATCCGAGGGATAACGATTTGGTCTTGGGATCGCATGGTCGTGGAGTATGGATATTAGATCACGTGAATGCCCTTCAGGAATTGAACCCTGAAGTTTTGAAACAACAGGCAGCTTTATTCTCTATTTCAAATGCTGAAATCATCAATTATATGAATGATGGAGCTCACACCGGAGACATGTATTATCGTGGTGAAAATCCTGCATTCGGTGCAG
>JBILPR010000495.1:0-2825 GCA_044373795.1 Algoriphagus sp.
TCATCTTCAAAAATGAGTCTAGATTCAATGTTTAATTAAACCCAAAATGTCCCCTACGCTGCATAAGTTTTACATAGGTACCATGGCGGCGGTAGTGATCTTGACCACCATTTACCTTAGTTTGACCGGTTATGAGTTTTATCAGCTTCCGGCGGAAGAAAGGTTTTATCATCCCCATTATGACTGGTTCAAGCCTTCCGGAGCCTTTGGCCATGGTTTGGGAATCATTGGTACAATCATGATCACTTTTGGAGTGGCTATCTATATAGCACGAAAGCAATATGGCTTTATGGAGCAATTTCTTAGAATTAAGTATTTGCTGGAGTTTCATATTTTCCTTTGTACGCTTGGCCCAATTTTGATTTTATTCCATACATCGTTCAAGTTTAACGGGATCGTAAGCATAGCATTCTGGAGTATGGTGGCAGTAGTTGCCAGCGGAGTAGTGGGAAGATTTATCTATGTAAGGATTCCCCGAAATATTCAGGGTCAGGAGATTGGGCTGGAACAATTGAATCTTTTGCGCCAAAATCTAAAACTTGAATTACAATCCTTCGGTCTGTTTCGACAATCTGAACTAGAAAGCATTCTTGATTTGAAAAATCAGACAAGAGTTAGTTTGGCGGAAGCGAAAAAATTGCTTCGGGCGAAAGAGATAGAAAAAGCTGATCAGACCAAGATTTTCAAGCTGTTGAAAGAGGAACGAAAACTGACCAGCCGAATCAAGAACTTGAATAAAATGCAGGAGCTCTTCAAATACTGGCATGTTGCGCACAAGCCATTTGCTTTGATAATGCTTGTGATCGTAGTGGTACATGTGATAGTTACGTTGGCGTTAGGTTATAAATGGATCTTTTGATGGAAGCGGTCCTGGAAGAAATTATCATTTACTCAATCACCATAGCTCTTTGCCTTTGGCTGATTTACTATTATGTCAAAAGCGAAAAAAAGAAGTCTCTGCTGATCCAGGAAAAAGTAAACCTTGCCAAGGAAGAAGGCAGATTTGAACCGGTTTCCCTGCACCCGCATATCGATCTCACAAGGTGTATCGGAAGTGGAGCCTGTGTAAGGGCTTGTCCGGAAAAAGATATTTTAGGAATTGTGGATGGAAAAGCCACCGTCATCAATGCTACCAGCTGCATAGGCCATGGCGCTTGTTTTCATGCATGTCCGGTGGAGGCAATTTCCCTTCGAATTGGAACAGAAACCCGCGGTGTAGATCTTCCGCACGTACAGCCCACCTACGAGACCAATATTAAGGGCATCTTCATCGCCGGAGAATTGGGAGGAATGGGACTGATCAAAAATAGTACGGAGCAGGGTGTTCAGGCGGTTGACAACATTTTTGAACAGAAGAAACCTTCGAAACCAGCTATTTTGGACCTCCTGATTGTCGGAGCAGGTCCGGCAGGAATTGCCGCAGGCCTCAATGCCAAAAAGCTAGGGCTATCCTTCGAGATTCTGGAACAAGATTCTTTGGGGGGTGCGGTGTTTACTTTTCCGAGGGAAAAGATCGTGATGACCAGACCCATGGACTTGCCTCTGTATGGTAAAATCAAACTTTTTGAAACCAGTAAAGAGGAACTCCTGACTATCTGGAACGGGATCCTTACCTCCAATCAAATTACGTTGAGGGAGCATTCGAAAGTTGAAAGCATTATTCCTTTGGAAGAAGGAGGATTTAAAGTGCTCACCTCTCTAGGGGATGAGTACAAAGCTCAGCAGGTCTTATTGGCAATAGGCAGGAGAGGATCGCCCCGAAAGCTCCAGGTACCGGGTGAGGAACAGACCAAAGTAGCCTATCGTTTATTGGAACCGGAGCGAATCACCAACAAAAAGATTTTGGTAGTAGGAGGCGGAGATTCGGCTGTAGAGTCCGCTATGCTCTTGATGAAAAATAATTTGGTCACACTTTCCTATCGCAGTGATAAGTTTTCCCGCATCAAGCCTAAGAACAAAGAGAAAATTGACCTGGCAATTGCTGACGCACATTTGAATGTCTTGTTAAATTCTGAAGTTAAAAGAATTGAAAAGGATCAGGTGATTTTGTCTGTCGAAAACCAGGAGGAATTGCTCCCCATTGAGAATGACTTGGTTTACATTTTCGCAGGGGGGGAATTGCCTGTTCAGTTTCTGAAAAGTGTAGGCATAACCGTTGAAAAGAAGTTCGGGAAGATTGTTAAATTACATAAAAGGCGACAAGGATGAGACCTGTAATCATCATATCGACAATCTTGTTTTTTTTGGTTTTTGAAGGTATTGCTCAAATATCTCCCGGGCCACTCTCAAATGCTCACAAGCAATTGGAAGGATTGAAGAATTGTACCCAATGCCATACGATCGGTGATAAAATTACAGACCAAAAATGTCTGGACTGTCATAAGGAAATCCAGTCCTTAATTAAAGAAGGCAGAGGCTTTCATGCTTCCCCCGAAGTAGACCAAAAAACATGCGTTGATTGCCACAGCGAACATCACGGGTTGAAGTTTGATTTGGATCGATTTGACCAAAAAACATTTGACCATAAAAAAGCAGGCTACGAGCTGGAAGGTGCTCATAAAATTGTGGATTGCAAGGATTGTCATAAACCTGAGTTTATCCCTGATCCGGCTATCAAAAAGCTGGAAGGAACATTTCTGGGAATGGAAACTTCCTGCCTAGAGTGCCACGATGACTACCATCAGGGTACTCTGGAAAATGATTGTATACAATGCCATGGGATGAATGAATGGGCTCCGGCAGATTTATTTGATCACAATGACGCTGATTACAAATTACTGGGAGCTCATAAAAAGGTGGATTGCCTGGAGTGTCACAAAGAGACC
>JBILPR010000133.1:0-10925 GCA_044373795.1 Algoriphagus sp.
GGGTAAAATAAGAGCCTTTAGTAGGATGTGTTCCCGGATAGGTTCGATAGGGAATTCCATCCCCGTCAACATCCAGATAACGACCGAATCGAGCTATTCCTTCCAATGCTTCGGCATCGAGAACTTTCCCGCGTTTGTATTCACGGTGATCGTCCCACTGAAAAGGTTTCGACATGTGATCGTTCATTCCAAGATCCAGGTCAGTCATCACTATCACAGGAGTCTGAAGCTGTTCCGTCAGATCGAAGGCATCCGCTGTCATTTCAAAACATTCCTTCGGAGTGGAAGGAAACAACAAAACATGCTTGGTGTCGCCATGAGATGCATAAGCTGCTTCCAGGGTATCCGATTGTTGGGTTCTGGTAGGCATTCCGGTGGAAGGTCCTGTTCGCTGTACATCAATCAAGACGGTTGGGATTTCTGCGAAATAGGCGAGACCAAGAAACTCATTCATCAAGGAAAGTCCCGGTCCGCTCGTGGCTGTGAAAGATCTGGCTCCATTCCAGTTGGCACCGATCACCATCCCGATGGCAGCTAACTCATCTTCCGCCTGTATGATTGCGACATTTCTTTTTCCCGTTTCCGGATCGATCCGATATTCATCGGAAAAATTCATGAATGACTCAATTACAGAAGTTGAAGGGGTGATTGGATACCAGGCAGCGACAGTGGCACCGCCGTAAACTGCCCCTAATCCGCAAGCGGTATTTCCATCGATCATGATAGAATCTCCAACTAAATTCCTGTTTTCGACCCTGATATCTATCGGATCTTTGTAATGCTCATGGATGTAATCAACGCCCATTTGAAGGGACTTAATGTTGGGAGCGATCAGTTTTTCCTTGCCTGCAAACTGTTCTGCAAGCAGGCTTTCAAATACTTTGAAATCGATATTCAATAAGGCGGCAAGTGCGCCGACGTAGATGATATTCTTAAATAGCTGACGCTGTCTCGGATCGGTAAATGCATCGTTACACATTTCCATCAAAGGAATCCCGATGTAGTGGATATCATCCCGGATGTACTGCGAATGCAAAGGCTTGGAACTGTCGTAAAGAAAATATCCGCCAGTTTTGACATTTCCCACATCGGCAAGCATGCTTTGCGGATTTACACAAACCATGATATCGATACCTTCTCTGCGACCCAAATAGCCTTTTTCACTTACTCTTACTTCATACCAGGTTGGTAATCCCTGAATGTTGGAAGGGAAAATATTCTTTGGAGTCACCGGAACTCCCATTCTGAAAATTGATTTACAAAACAGGTAGTTGGCACTTGCAGATCCTGTACCATTTACGTTGGCAAACCGGATTACAAAATCGTTGACTTTTACTTGGTTGACTGACATCCTGTGTGTGCTTTTGTTACATTATAGAAGAATTTTTGCATGTCCCAGGCGGAAGTTGGACAGCGCTCGGCGCACAAGCCGCAATGAAGACAAACATCTTCATCCTTCACCATCACTCGGTTTGTTTTGAGTGGTTCGGAGACGTAAATGTCCTGAGTGAGATTATTGGCGGGCATTTTTAAAGACGCGCGGAGATCAGTTTCAGTTTCCTCATTGCTCACAAAAGAGATGCAGGAAGTAGGGCAGATGTCCATACAAGCATCACATTCGATGCATTTGGATTCACTGAATACCGTCTGCACATCGCAATTGAGACAGCGTTGGGCTTCCTTAAAACCTTCGAGTTTGCTGAATCCAAGTTCAACTTCCTTCTTCCGGTCGTGAAGCGTTACTTTTTTATCAGCCTGCGGAACGATGTAGCGGATATCATTTACCACCTCACTTTCGTAAGCCCACTCATGCAATCCCATTTTCTGGCTTACCAGATTTACATAAGGAGAAGGACGCTTGGTAAGTTCTTCGTTTCGGCAGTGAAGGTCTATTGAAATTGCTGCCTGATGTCCATGAGCTACAGCGGTGATTACGTTTTTTGGTCCCCAGGCAGAATCACCTCCAAAGAATACTTTTGGGTTGGTCGAAACGAAAGTCTTTTCATCCACAATCGGCATATTCCATTTGTCGAATTCAACACCCTGATCCCGTTCCAGCCAAGGGAAACTGTTTTCCTGACCAATCGCAACCAGCACGTCATCTGCTTCAATAAATACTTCAGGTTCGCCGGTGGGAATCAATTGACGTTTTCCGTTTTCAACCACAGCTTTCACTTTTTCGAAAGTCATTCCTTTCAAAACCCCGTCTTCAACGACAAAAGTTTTTGGAACATGATTATCAAGAATGGGAATATCTTCATGCTGTGCGTCTTCTTTTTCCCAAGGCGAAGCTTTCATTTCTGCAAAAGGACTCCGGACAACGACTTTTACTTCTTCACCACCCAATCGGCGGGCAGTTCGACAGCAATCCATAGCAGTGTTCCCACCACCTAGAACTATCACCTTTTTCCCAATCTTCTGGGTATGTTCGAAGGCCACGCTGGCTAGCCAGTTGATCCCGATATGGATATTGGCATCGCCTTCCCATCGGCCCGGCATATTTGGTAAGTCACGACCTTTTGGAGCTCCGGTTCCTATGAAAATAGCATCATAGTCTTTGGAAAGCAGCTCTTTCAGACTTGATACATAATGATTGAAATGCGTATGGATGCCCAGATCCAGGATATAATTCACCTCTTCATTGAGAACTGACTCAGGTAATCTGAAAGAAGGAATCTGACTTCTCATGAATCCGCCTCCAAACTTCTGCTCGTCAAAAAGGTGGATTTCATAGCCAAGCGGAGCAAGATCCCGACTCACGGTAAGTGACGCAGGTCCGCCGCCGACGAGTGCGATTTTTTTGCCGTTTGGAGCAAAAGGTCCCTGCGGCATGAGCTTTTTCACGTCACCTTTATTGTCGGCAGCAACTCGCTTTAATCTGCAGATCGCAACGGGTTCTTCTTCCACCCGGCCACGACGGCAGGCAGGCTCACAGGGTCGGTCGCAAGTGCGTCCCAAAATCCCCGGAAAAACATTTGAATCCCAGTTGACCATATAAGCTTCATCATACTTTTCCTGTGCGATCAGGCGTATGTATTCCGGCACCGGCGTATGGGCAGGACACGCATGTTGACAATCAACTACTTTATGAAAGTATTCAGGGTCCTTGATATCGGTTGGGTCCATATAATCTTTGGATTGAAGCGTGAGTAATAACCTTACTTCTTTTGGTTCCTTCAGGAAGAAAACCGTCTTTTGATACGTGATTTTATGATTTTTTTGGAGTGCGAAAACTATTCATCCCTGAGAATTTTTATCCTGGTTGGTGGAAGAAATTACCGGCTATGGGCCTTTGATTTCCCCCCGGACTTTTAAAAGAAAAACCAACAAAATGGATTGAAAAAAGCAGGTCGAATTTTTCCTTCCGCTATTTCCGCTTGCCGGCAAAAGTCCCCTCGCCCATGCCCCCAAGTTTTACCTTTCCGCTCATTTCAGAACCTTTTACAGTTCCATCATATTGGATCAGATTTCCCTGGATATCAAATTCGAGGTGAATGCTATCTCCTTTCAGCGTCCCTTTTACCGCAGATTCGCCAAGTTGCCCAGTGTATGTGCCTGTAATAGTGTTGTCATTCATCTGATCGAGAACAAATGTTGGTGATCCGCTTCCCATATCGGAAGTGACGCTCATGGTCCAGGTGCCTTTTACATTGATCTTTTCCTGAGCAAATACAGCGGTGAAGCCTAAAAAAAATAGGATTACAAAGAGAGTGTTTAGCTTTTTCATAGGTGGAATTATTTTGGGATACTCCAATATAATAAATTATTCTTCTAAAGAATCCCTCATATTCAATCAATAAACCATTATTTTACACAAATGACATCTTTTTTCAAAAAGTAAATTCGCGCAAATATTTTTCTTGAAATTCATCAGTTAAACCTTAATTTGGTTTCCTGAAACCCAAAAAATGAATTTAAATCTGAGTTGTCTTCAGGATTTTTAAAACCAACATGAGCGCTGAATGCTGAGAAAAATAGGATCGAAATTGAAGTCAATAATAAAGGCTTACCAAAAGAGGAAAAATTGGGATCTCACGGGAAACCAAATCGAACTGTCTCCGGAAAAAGCGAAGCTTTTTAGAGAGAAAGGGTTTAAAGCAATATGCGAATCTGTTTATCAATTGGAAAAGTTTTCGATTGACGACTACCTCAATGATCGGGATTACGGCCGACTTCACCCGATCAATGGGGCGTCATCGAAACTGATAGACAGCAAGGCTTTTATTCCGGTTATACTGGGTTCTTTCCCGGAGGTAATACCGGAGCTTACCATTTGGGTAAGCAATGGAGAGGTAAGGTATTGTCAGGGAGTCACCGTAAAATCTACCCACTTAGAGCCTGTCCTGAAAGCTTGCCTTGATGTATACCCGGAGCTTTGTGTAAAACCTATTTCAGACTCTGGAGGAAATGGAGTTTTTTTTATCAAAAAAGGTGAGTACGCCCGATTTCTTCCGATTCTTCAAAAATCAGAATTTTCTATCAACAACAGGCTGATCAATGAATCTTACTCGGAGATGATCTTTCCCGGATCACTAAACACCATCCGGGTAATCTTTTTTAAAAATCTGTCCAATAAGAGTGTCATAATCAGCATGGCACACCGATTTGGCACCAAAGAATCAAACGGAGTTGATAATACCGGTCAGGGAGGAATTGCTTGTTCTCTTGACATCGAAACGGGAAGGATCAGTCAGGGATATATTAGGAAAAGCAAAACCAAAGTTGGCAGGCATAATAATCATGTGGATACAAATCATCCGCTTGAGGGATTTATTATACCCGATTGGTCCGAAAAGCTGAAGCTTATCCGTAAAGTAGTTGACAGCTTGTACTTTTTGGATTTCGGCGGAATTGATTTTGCAGCGACCGCTACAGGTTTGAAGGTATTGGAAATTAACTCACTTCCTTCACCACGGCTGTCGCAGGCATCAGGACCGTTATTGATTGACAAGGAGTTCAGGGAGTTTATCGCAAGAAAAGGATATCCTCTTCCTGCGAAATATCTTTAGAAAGGTTGGCTGATTTCAGTTCCACCTGAAATCCCAAATCAATCCACCACCGCTTCTGCTTCTATCTCAACCAGATATTCTTCTCCGATGAGTTCAGCCCTCACCATTGTGTTGGCGGGCTGAATGTCTTTGAATCGCTCTCCGTGTGCTCGGGCGATCGGCTCCCAGTCAGTAATATTCCGAATGAAAATCCTTGTTCTGACCACATCCTCAAGCTTTCCGCCCAAAGACTGAATCGCACCTTCCAGTTTGTCGAGTATAAAATGAGCTTGTGCGCCGGGGTCATTTCCTCCCATGCGTTTTGGTCCATGGGTAGCCGTGGTACCAGAAACCATAATGCGATTTCCTTTTCTTACCGCCCTGCTGAATCCTGCTAAATCTTCCCAGATCGTCCCACTCAGGGCTTTTGTTCGATTTTCACTTACTTCGAAAGTCGGATAAGGGGAAGGGAAATGCTCCACATGGTGACTCAGATCTCCTGAAGCCGTCAGAAATGGAGGTTTGCGATATTCGTCTCCACAATCTCCGGGAATCTTGTCCAGCATAGCCAGAACTTGGGCTACTTGTAGTTTATCAGATTCATCAAGTTCGAAAGAAAAAAGCTTCTCATTTTCTGCAATATGCTCGCTTTGCCCGAGCCTCGCGCCGATGATGACTCCGGCAACTGCCGCCTGATCCATGATGTATTTACTGGCAATATTTGCAATGCCAACTCCATGCTTTTGGGCGATGATTTGAAGGGTTTTCAGGAGTGACTGGAATTTTTCCCAACCGCCGGCTGAATCGATAAAGCGCTTGTACTTCATCTGAGACCATGTCAGGGATTCACTCTGGTTGGGTTCAGATTTATCCAGCCATTTCTCCGAGAGAAATCCTCCGGCTACTGTGCCAAAGGCCAATAATTTCACATTATGCTTCAGGCAAATTTCGCTCATCTTACCCGCAGCGCGCTGGTCAAGCAGGGAGAAGCAAACCTGATTGGAAACTACTTCGATGCCGGAATTGACCACAATCTGAAGATGAGCTGAGTCAAAATTCGTGAGGCCAATATGGCGGATCAAACCTTCATTTTTGAGTTCCTGCAGCCAAAACAGACAATCCACCCAGGAAGGATGGGCATAGCTCCAGGCATGAAACTGCATTAAATCGATTTGCTCCGACCGCATCCTATTTAGGGCAAGTTGAACTGCCTCCCGCACCTGATCTTTGGTGATCGCACCGGGAGTGGGCACCCATTTGGTGAAAAGTTGGGCTTTTTCAACACCGTTTTGGGATCTGAAAACCCCGGCGATTTCCTCCGCCGAACCGTAATGATCCGCCATATCGAAGGTGGTAAATCCTGCATCCCCATAGGCTTTCATTGCGTTTGCTGCCTCCTGTGAATTTACTTTGGTTCCGTCTCGTTCCATATCTGCGATTTGCCAGAGTCCGGTGATGGCTCTGCAAATGGTAAGTCCAGGAGCAAGTTCAGTGTATTTCGAAGGATTCATAGACTAGATTATTCTTGAGGAAGTTGTGAAAATAAGGCTTGAGTGTCGATTCCCGAAGCTTTGAGTTTTCTCCATTGAAAGTAGAAAAGAAGCGAAGCCAGAGTCATCACAATCAGCCAAATCGGTGTGGAATGAAAATACCAGGCAGAAACTTCTGAGTTCAAATCTTTCGCGATATGGATCAACAGAAAACAGGTAAGAATAACTGTCCCGGCAACTGAGATGAGGATTTGAATTTTTCTGGAACGGAAAACTTTAATCCCTGATGCGATCTCCGGATTTCTCATCGGGAGAATCAGCACCGACAGACACATCAGCAGGAAATTGACGAGCATGGAGGTCACCATAATGTCGATTCCCAGAAAGAAATCACCGGCAAAGTGGCTGCCCAGAATCCCGATGGTCGCCATGACGCCGCTGAGAATAATCGCCCGATAGGGAGTGTGGTGGATCATGTGAACGGCAGCAATTTTCCGCGGGAAAATCCCGTCTTCTGCCCAGGAAAAAACCAGTCTGGAAACAGAAAGGATCATGGCAGGCAGGTCATTGAGCAAGGCGATGGCAGCACCCAAAAGGATCAGAATCCCCAAACCGGACGGAAGTAAATAACTCAGGATTCCTGCCGCCGTGATGTCTTTTATAGCAGCTTCACTCGCCACGAAACTCCAGGGAACTGCATGATAAACAGCATAAGTGAAGGCAATGTAAAAAAAGCTCACGATCAGGATCGCAAGACCGATTGCCCGGGGAAGATTGCGTGTAGGGTTTTTGGCTTCGCCACCTGCCTGAGCGATCGAGTCGAAACCGATAAAGCTGGAAAACAAAAGGGCCGCCGCCGAAAGGAAAGTTGGCCAGTTGAAGTTTACTTCCATCAGAATGATTGTCCTGCCTTCTTTTGCTTCCAGGGCTTTTTCAAAGTCAGAATGGTCAAAAATCAAACCTGCAAAAATCACAACTCCGCCCAAGGCAAACATCAGAATCATCAGGGGAATTACTGTTTTTTCATAAAGTTGGACGCCGCGAATGTTCACATACACGAAGGTCCAAAGTAAGGCCAAAGCCAATCCCACCCGAATCCAGTCGGTATCGAGAAGCGAAGCCAGATTTGTCCAGTCAAGAGCGCTCGCCACATCTCTGAAGAATGGAACGACCACATAGGAAATCACCCCAATGACAATCGAAAGCCCAAACCATTGGGAGAAACTCGCCACAAAACCCAGATAGGGATGAATAGACCGACTGGCATAAATGTAGGAACCTCCGGCCCGGGGCATGGCGGAAGATAAAATCGTGTAGGCCAGCGCAGCCAAAATCGCGGGAATGGCAGCGAAGAGAAATGCCGGCAAAACATAAGGACCGATGCCAGGGACATTTCGCTGGATCATAAACGGCACCACGTAAATGGATGCTCCGATCATCGAGCAAATTCCTGTAGCGGTCAGTCCGACCAATCCAAGTTTGCGGGTAAGGTGGGTGGGTTGGGTCATTTAGAATTCAAAGGCGGAAAATAGAGAAAATCTTATCTGTTTTTAAGCTTTTTCACCAGTAGACAAACATTCTTGTGAAAATGGCTGGAAGACCGATGACCGAAGACCGAAGGAAGTCAAACTCCCACACTTCTTAGGATTTTCAGGCAATTTCATTTATCCCGCTCCCATCATTCAACATCCGTTATCCAGCATCGGTCCTTCCGTCTTCCGTCTCCGGTCTTCCGTCTTTTCTTAATTTTTCATTCCCCTATGATTTTTGTCAGCCAATTATAAAAAGCTTATTGTCTATTTTGGACTTTCTAAGGCAGCTCACATTGAAACCAAACTCAGTATAAATGCCTTACTATTTTTGAAAGCTTAAAGATTGACCTATGACAAACGCTATCTACCTGACAACCACGGAACCCTTTTCCGGGAAATCAATTTTTGCCCTTGGCCTGGTGAATTTATTGGCAAGTAAAACGGATAAAATCGGCTACCTCAAGCCTATCGTTGCCGGAAGTAAAAAGGAAAAGGACCGACGCCTCGAGTTGATTGCCAAGCAGTTTAGCCTGCATCAAACTTACGAGGAGATGCATGTTTTCACTCGGAAAAAAGCAATAAAGGAAATCAACAAAGGCAATGAAACCTATCTGATCGACGCGATTATCGAGCGGTTCAAAGAGCTTCAGGAAAGCTGCGATTTCGTGGTCGTGGAGGGAACAGACTTTTTGGGAGCAGGGTCCAATGTCGAATTTGACGGGAATATTTCAATCGCAAAAAACCTGGGAATTCCGGCTGCCATCGTGATGAACTGCGCTGGAAAGTCCATCGTAGAGATCATTGACCAAGGTCTTGCCACTGTGAATAGTTTCCTGAATAAAGGAGTCCAGGTTTTGACGTTGGTTGCCAATAAGGTGGAGAATGGAAAAGAGGAAGAAATCGGCAGAAGATTGAAATCCGCCATCCCGGAGGAAATTCTGATCACAACTATTCCGATGCATATGGAATTGAGCAATCCAACGATGGATGAGATTCGGGAATCGCTCGGCGCTAATCTGCTTTTTGGTGCCAACCTCATGACCAATCGGGTGGATCATTCCATTGTAGGAGCGATGCAGCTGCATAATTTTCTGAACAGACTCAAAAACAACACCTTGGTCGTGACGCCCGGAGACAGGGGAGACCTGATCATCGGGGCTTTGCAGGCCAATATTTCAAGAAGTTTTGGAAAGGTGGCCGGCCTGATTTTGACCGGTGGCATGCATCCAGAACCTTCCATCGTCAAGCTTGTCGAGGGTTTGGAAACCATCCTTCCCATCCTTCAGGTGGACGAAGGAACTTTTGCAGTAGTCACCAAAGTGAATCAGATCCGGGCGAGGATTTCTTCGGATGACAAGGAAAAAATTTCTCTCGCAATCCGCCTTTTTGATACTTGGGTAGATGAAAAGGCGCTAGCGGAAAAGATTGTCGCTTTTCACTCTGAGACCCTCACCCCAAGAATGTTTCAATATCAATTGGTGAAAAGGGCCAAGGAACATAAAAAACACATTGTCCTGCCGGAAGGCGAAGATGATCGGATTTTGATGGCGGCGGATGCGCTCATCAGACAGAATGTGGTGGAATTGACTATCCTCGGAATCCGGGAAAATATCGAAACAGCCATCAAGCGATTGAATCTTTCCCTCGATATGGATAAAGTTGAAATTGAAAACCCTGCAACTTCCAAGCGCTTTGAGGGATATGCACAGACTCTTTTCGAACTGAGGAGAGCGAAGGGATTGACGATCGAAATGGCCCGAGAACTCATGCACGATGTGTCTTATTTCGGAACGATGATGGTATTCAAAGGCGAAGCGGACGGGATGGTTTCCGGGGCGGTTCACACCACTCAGCATACGATCCGGCCCGCACTGCAATTTGTGAAAACCAAACCCGGGGTTTCCACCGTTTCTTCGGTATTTTTCATGTGTCTGCCAAACCGGGTTTCGGTTTTTGGAGACTGTGCCGTCGTGCCAAATCCAACCTCTGAGCAATTGGCAGATATCGCGATTTCATCTGCTGAATCTGCCAAAATGCTGGGAATTGATCCTAAAATCGCCATGCTTTCCTATTCCTCGGGTTCCTCCGGAGAAGGAGAAGACGTCGAGAAAGTAAGAAAAGCCACCGAATTGGTCAGGGAGCGCAGACCTGATCTCAAAGTTGAAGGCCCAATTCAATACGATGCGGCAGTTGATTTGGAAGTGGGGAAAAAGAAAATGCCAAACTCTGAAGTTGCCGGACAAGCGAGCGTCCTGATTTTCCCGGATCTGAATACCGGAAACAATACGTACAAAGCTGTGCAGCGGGAAACCGGTACGATAGCAATTGGTCCGATGCTCCAGGGGCTTAACAAGCCTGTCAATGATTTGAGTCGGGGCTGCACTGTGGCGGATGTTTTCAATACCGTTGTCATTACTTCGATACAGGCTCAGCAAGCCACTATTTGACAATTAAGAATTACGATTTACTAGGCAAATTTCTTCGATATTCCTCATTCAGTATTCGATATTCATTATTCATTAAATATCGAATGTCGAACGTCGACACTAGATTAAATTTGACTATTAACAATTACGATATCTTCGATATTCATCATTCGATGTTCATTATTTATTAAATATCGAATGTCGAACGTCGAATCGCGAATAATGAAGAAAACCCAACCTCCAACTTCCCACTTCCCCTCCATGAACGTCTTCGTCATCAACTCAGGCAGCAGCTCCATCAAATATCAACTTATCCGAATGCCTGAAGCGGAAGTTGTTTGTTCAGGTTTGGTGGATCGGATAGGTCAGGAAGGTTCCAATGTGGACTACAAGGCCTTTTTTCCAACAAGCGAAGTGAAGAAAAGTGAAGTCATCCCGATTCCTGATCATGCTGCGGGTCTGAATGAAGTTGCCAGACTTTTGACGAAC
>JBILPR010000463.1:0-3136 GCA_044373795.1 Algoriphagus sp.
CAGATGCCCCACCTGAGCCGGATCGAGCGCATACATATTGTCGAAGAAGACCAGTTTAGCGCCATGAGCGATGCAGGCGTCAAGCGTATTTCTCATGATGATGGGCCATTCATGCTTCCAAATGGCTGTCTTGTAGGTAATTCCTGCTACCAGAAAAACAACTTCCGAACCTTTTACTGCTTCGGAAACTTGGGAGGCATTCAGTAAATCAGCTTTGACGATTTCATCTTCCGGTGCCATTGGTTTTGGATTTCGGCTTACCTGCCGAACTCTGATACCATTGTTTCTTAATTCTGAAGAAATGACTTTCGCGATGTTGCCATTTGCTCCAAGGATTGTAAAAATTGCCATAAGAATTCTGATACGTTCGTTTACTTGCTATTTAATATAAAGTAAATTAAGCATTCCATTGGATTTTGCTTCAATTTGTCAGGAGTCAAAATGCCTGTTGATTTTCAGAAAATTCTCCAATTAACCTCTCTGATTCCCATGATTCGATCCTTTTTTATTTGCCTGGTGATGTTCTCGCTCTCCTCATATCAGGCCAATTCCCAACAAGTGTTTGAAGCAGATGTAATTGTCTATGGAGGAACTTCAGCCGGGGTGATGGCTGCCGTTCAGGCGAAAAAAATGGGCAAATCTGTGATCTTGGTTTCTCCCGATATTCATTTGGGCGGGCTGTCCTCCGGAGGGCTTGGCTTTACTGACACCGGAGACAAATCTGTGATTGGCGGTTTGGCGCGGGAATTTTATCATAGACTCTACCTGCATTATCAGCAGGACTCAGCCTGGAAATGGCAGAAGAAAGAGGAATATGGCAACAAAGGTCAGGGAACTCCTGCCATTGACGGGGAATCCCGCACGATGTGGATTTTTGAGCCCCATGTCGCAGAGCGGGTTTTCGAGGATTTTGCCAGGGAGTTTGAACTGGATATTCACCGGGACGAATGGCTGAACCGAGAATCCGGTGTGGAGATGACCGATAAAAAGATCACTTCCATCACCACATTGACGGGGAAAAAATACATCGGTAAAATATTTATCGACGCAACCTATGAGGGTGATTTGATGGCTTCAGCAGGTGTGAGTTACCATGTAGGGCGGGAATCAAATGAAACCTATGGCGAAACCTGGAATGGAGTTCAGGTTGGTGTTTTCCAGCATAAACACTATTTCAAAGAAAACATAAGTCCTTTGGTCGACCCGGACGATCCGACATCTGGGTTGCTGCCGGAAATATCGAGTGAGCCCCCCGGCAAAAACGGAGAGGGAGATAAGAGATTGCAGGCTTACAATTTCCGCATGGCCCTGAGTCGGCATCTGGATAATCGGGTTGAGTTTGAGAAACCTGCCAATTACGATCCGAAGCGATACGAGTTGTTGGCGAGAGTCTATCGGGCAGGGTGGACGGAGACTTTTGAAAAGTATGATCCGATCCCAAATCTGAAATCAGATACGAACAATCATGGGCCTTTCAGCACGGATTACATCGGGAAAAACTATGACTATCCGGAAGCAAACTATTCCGAACGAAGGATCATGATTCGGGAGCATGAAGAGTACCAAAAAGGTCTGATGTACTTTTTAGCCAATGATCCGGGAGTTCCCACCGAAGTGAGATCAGAGATGGCGCAATGGGGATTGGCAAAAGATGAGTTTCAGGACAATGGAAATTGGCCACATCAAATCTATGTGAGAGAAGCCCGGAGGATGATCGGATCTTATGTGATGACCGAGAATGATGTCTTGGGAAAAATTGAAGTTCCGAAACCTGTAGGAATGGGTTCCTATTCGCTCGATTCTCACAATGTGCAGCGATTTGTTACCGAAGAAGGCTATGTTCAAAACGAAGGTGATATTGGAGTGCATCCCGAAAAACCATACAGCATTTCACTTGGGACATTGCTTCCAAAGAGAGATGAGTGCACCAATCTGCTTGTTCCTGTTTGTGTATCGAGTTCGCACACAGCTTTTGGCTCGATCCGGATGGAACCTGTATTTATGATTTTGGGTCAGTCAGCTGCTGCGGCGGGGATTTTGGCAATCGAGAATAATCAGGCCGTTCAGGATATTTCCTACGAAAGCCTCCATAAGATCCTGGAGGAGGAAAAGCAGGTTTTGGAGAATGATTGAGGGGGATTAAGAGATTGGGAGAAAGGAGATAGAGAATACGAGAAATAGAATTAAGAGATAGAGAGTCCCGGTAGCGGCGGAACAGAAATTAATGAGGGCTTGGCAATGATTTGAATACTCCAAAAAAGGAGGTATTGTCTTTAATCACGATTTGGCCCACCGAGATTTTTCAATCTCCATTTTTTGATTTTGATAGTAGATAGAGGCTGCTACTCCGTAGGGTTTAGGAAATTCAATTCCTTGCTGTTCTGCCTTTTCTACCATCCCTTTCATTAGAGGGAAAACCGTTTTTTTGCGAGCCGAAGAATCTCCAAAAATCGGGTTTTGTGCTTGCACAGAAAGTGCAAACATTCCCAAAATGAAGGAAAGAAATGCAAGTCTATATTTTATCATCGAATTTGGAAAGAGAGGAGATTGGCTTTTTCAAGAGGTAATAAAAGCCTCCTAAAACCAATAAAAGAGCAGAAATTCCCAAAAGAGTGCCAGTGGCAACGTGCTCTACATCGATTCCCAGAAGATGTCGGATCAAGGCGATGAGTGCGATTTCTACGATGATTTTGACATAGTTGGCACTTCCTACTTTCAGGTATTCTACCAGCGAGGCAATGAGTTCAATAAGGATCGTGATTAGAAGAACGGCTGCAATGAACCCCTGAACTTTTGATAGAAACAGTCCCCCTTTGACTATGGGATTGCCCCTGGAAATCAAAATCTCATTACTAGCAAGGACTGCTTTGAATAAGAGTACTCCCAGTTCCAGCAAGCTCACGATCAGGATCACCGTGAGGAAAAAGATAAGAACCCGAATTGTCAGGTTTGAAATAGTCGATATAAGTTTCATTTTTTACTTGACTTAAGTGGGAGAAGATGTTTTTATGTTGTAAAAATTAATTTAACAGAATTTATATTGTTAAATGAGGATATTTTTAAATTTTAAAATTGTTTAATTTTTAAAAATCAAATAATTTATTCCGGCTTGGATAGCTAAACCACCAAATCTGTT
>JBILPR010000011.1:0-33507 GCA_044373795.1 Algoriphagus sp.
GATACAATTTAAATTTATCAAACCATAAATCCTACAGTAAATCCCTGAATCAATAATATCTTTCGATCATTGGATGGTCAACTATTGCTTTTCGCAACGCCAATGGCTGAATTGTTCCCGAGACATGGTAAGCAATTTTTCCTCCCGGCTCTATCAAAAGTGTGATAGGTAGGCTCCCATCCCATTCTTCACCCACGACATTGATCACTTCATATTTATCGTTGGTGTCCATGAGGTAATTGGGAACGGCGGATTCTTTGCTTTTCAGGAATTTGAGTGCTTTATTCAGCTGATCCGGACTGTCCATGCTAATTGATACAAAATGGAAATCCCGTGCCCCGTACATTCGTTCGATTGTGATAAACTCAGGATATTCAATGATGCATGGACCGCACCAGGTGGCCCAGAAATTTACCAGAAGAAGCTCATCGGAATTGTTTTTCAGTAAGTCTGCCAATCCTGACGGGGACAATTTCTCGAGGGTCACTTCTTTTGCAGCCCATTCTTCATTGGTCTTAATGGTGTATTCATTTTTCCAGGCCCATTTCATAGAGCAACCGAAAGCCGGTGTTTGCGCTTCCTCTGCCGGAAGAGCCTCTCCTTTCAGCCCGGTTTCAATCGCTTTTCTCAAATCTTCCGCGTTTGCAGATCCTGGTTTTTCGGAAGCATCAATTCTTCCAGAGTAGATCAATTTTCGGGTTTTGTCAAAAACAAAAACATGCGGTGTGGCTGTTGGCCCATAAGCGAGTGAGAATTTATGGGTGTCGCCATCGTAGAGATAAGGGAAATTATAAGACTTATCCACAGACCTGGTTTTCATTTCGTCGTAGGTATCACTCAGGTCCGTATACCCCAATTCCTCGGGTAAAATACCGATCGGGCTGTTAGATGAAATTGCCACAAAAGCTACTTTTTTACTTTTGTACTCGTCTACAACTTTTATAAATCGATCCTCATAAGCCTGTGCAGTGGGACAATGATTGCAAGTGAAATTGATTACGAAAACTTCTGCATCCGCATAATCCTCAAGGTTGTGAAAATTACCGTCCACATCAGGCAGATTGAAAGGTGGCGCCTGATCTCCGATGTTTAGCTTACCCACGGGCTGTTCTGTTAAAGCCACCGGACTTGCGGTGAATTTGGTTTCTGGAATTTCAGTGGTTGAAGTTTCCTCTTTCGGACTTGGAGAACATTCAGAGAAAATCAAACAAACTCCTAAGGCTAGATGAAGTCGAACAGGTAGTTTGAGGACAGATTTCATTTGGAGAGGTTTGGGTTAAAAAGTAAGAATTCTTTTGAACCAGGGGAAGTTATCCACACCAGTTAGATGTGGATAACCTTTTTATTTTAAACATTCTAGAGGATTTAAGCCATTTAAAGTCAATAGATTAATACATCTCTTAAAGAGAATATCCATTTTTATACTCGTAATGAAGCTTGGCATTTGCAGCGGCATCTCCCGGGAAAACCTGAGCAATTGGATCCCATTTCAAAGGTCGGCCAAGTTCGTGAGCGATATTTCCAATTGTGCAAATAGAGCAAGTGCTATGTCCGATTTCTACCGGAACAATAGGATCTTTTCTTCTTCTGATAGATTCGATGAAATCCGGGTAATGTTGCGTAAAAGCAAAGTTTTCCGGCTTTTTCTCTAACCCAAGTTCAGGAATTGAAGTGTCGTATTGGCCTCTTGATACTTTGATCCAGCCTTTCTCTCCGATGAATTTCACGCCTTGTCTTCCTTCGTCAAAAGGTGTAATCAGCATCTCAACTCCATCCGCATATCTGTAGGTCAAGGGTTTATCGCCGCTTGCCGGGATCACTTCTACCGGGCCGTTTCGATCCATACTTAATCCCCACTGTGCAATGTCGATCATGTGTGCACCCCAGTCAGTCATCAATCCTCCTCCTGTTTCTTTGTACCAGCGCCAGCCTCCCCAGACTTTCTCGTTTTGTTCTGGGTTTAGAGTGATAGCCGGATTTAGCTCGTCATTGAATGCCATTTCGGATAAGGGTCCCAGCCAGGTTTTCCAATTTAATCCTGCAGGAATAGGCTGTGCTGGCAAGTCGTATGGTTTTGGATGGGGATTTTCACCCACGTGAACCAAGACTTGCGTGATCTTTCCGAGCTTTCCTTTTTGCACCATTGCAACAGCCTGCTGGAAATTTGCTGCTGACCGCTGCATGCTTCCGACGGATAATACCACGCCATTTGCACGTACAGCTTTGACTAATTCTTGACCCTCCTTGATTGTAAAAGTGAGTGGCTTTTCCAGGTAAATATCCTTCTTGGCTTTGCAGGCATTGATCGCCATCATTGCATGCCAATGATCCGGTGAGGCGATGACAACTGCATCCACATCAGGGTTGGCGAGCAATTCCTTGTAATCTTCATAGACTTTGATCTCTGGCGAGGTTCGTCCCTGATCTGCGTAGTTTTTTCTTACGCGCAGGATAAATCGCTCCCGCTTGATCGCATAGACATCAGCTCCCGCAATGACTTCCACACCGGGAATTTTCATCAGGTTATTGATTAATCCTCCGGATTGTCGGCCTACTCCGATAAATCCTAAGCGTATGGTTTCAAAGGATTGAGCCGGAGTTGGAGCGGGTTGTGCACCAAATCCGAGTTGCGGAAGCATGCTTAAGCCTGCTGTGCTCAGGAAAGAGACACCGAGGAATTTCCTTCTGGAAAAAGAAGATTTTTTCATATGATTATAATTTGATTTTTAGTTGCCATCCCGATAGCTATCGGGAGGAATCTCGCGTGGCTAATAATCATACCTTTGTGTGACGCTTGAGTCATGCTCGATTTCATGAAATGAATGGTTTTAGGGTTTAATGCAATTGATAGATCAATAGGGGAAAATAAATTACTGCTTTTCTAGCCTTTAGAAAAATATTAAAGTGTGAATTTGATCAGAGGTAGTCAAGTGAGCCAACTGGAGTTAGAAACTCTTTCCGCATATTTTCACTTTAGGATGAGGAAATGAAACTTTTATGACAATTCAACAACTCGAATATCTGATTGCAGTAGACAAGCACCGACATTTTGGTCATGCGGCCGAATCCTGTTTTGTCACCCAACCGACGCTGAGTGCGCAGCTTGGCAAATTGGAAAAGGAACTTGGGGTTCTACTTTTTGACAGAAGCAAAATGCCTGTAATACCGACTGAAATCGGAATTCAAATCATTAAGCAGGCCAAGCGAGTTGTTTCAGAGGGCAAAGGAATTTTTGAACTGGTGGCTCAGCTGAAAGGAGATATTTCCGGAGTGATCAAGTTGGCAATTATTCCGACGTTGGCGCCGTATTTACTCCATCTTTTCATACGGAAGTTTCTGGAAAAATACCCGAATGTAAAGCTTGATGTCCAGGAAATGGTGACAGAAGAGATCATCAAAAAGCTCAAAAACGATGAATTGGATTTGGGCATAGTGGTGACTCCTCTTCACGAAACAGGAATTATTGAGAAAACGATGTTTTATGAGAAGTTCTACGCTTATCTGTCAAAGGATCATGAATTGCTTAAGGATGAGTTTTTCAACCCGGAGAAAGTCAAGAAGGAAGACTTTTGGATTCTCCAGCAGGGCCATTGCTTTCGGGATCAGGTGATCAATCTTTGCGATCAGGCACTAAGCGGACACAAGAATTTCCACTACGAAAGCGGATCACTCGAAGGATTGAAAAACATGGTAAACAAATATCAGGGTGTGACTTTGCTGCCGGAATTGGCGACTTATGAACTTTCGAATGAAGAAAAAATGCGTCTCAGACCCTTTGCCGGAGTGCCGCCAACACGGGAAGTCAGCATTATTTTGAATCGAAGTTTTTTAAAACAGAAATTGGTGGAATTGCTTTTCAGCGAAATAACAGTTTCCATCCCTGTTGAGATGACATCCAAAGCGCACGGTAAAGTCGTACGATTCAAATAAGTTTATTTCTTAGGCAGGATGTATTGGTCTGCGAGAGGTCCGGTCATTTGTTTTCCATCCGCATCAAGATACAAGATTCTGTTTTCTCCAACTTTGAATTTTCCTGGATAAGTGCCTCTCAGTCCTTCCAGAGTAACTATTCCTCCGCTCTGGTCCCAGGTGAATTTGCCGGTAAATTCTTCCTCAAGCGCATCGTTTAATCCCAGGTAATTTGTGTTGAGAGCGTATGTGCCGTCTGATTTAAGAGTTACCCACATTTCTATTCCCTCGCATCTGCCGCAAGGCAAAGTTGCAAAATAAGTACCCTGCCAATCAAGAGAAGTCATGGAGTTGTCGCCGGTGGAATAGGTAGCTCCCGAAACGGATTCAGGCACGGAATCAGTAGCCGTTTCAGGCACTTTGATTTTTTCTTCGACTACCTGGTTTTCTGTAGGTTTGGAACAGGACCAAGCCAAAATACTTGAAAAGGATAGAATGAATAAGATCTTTTTCATATCGATAGACTTATTTCCAACATGCCACAAAGGTACGAATTACCTTAATAATCTTCTATCTAGAAGGAATTGACCCCGAGGGAGACGTTGATCTTACTACGCCGAAAATGACCACGTCAAAGGAAGACAAAACAACATTTTTGACTTTTTGAGAGCTCAATAAATCCTTTTCTGCCTGCTCCGAATTTCCCAATTGACGGTTGATTTGAGACCTCAATTCATAATTGATATAGTCGTATGGATTTGACTTAACCAATTGCTCGGAAATCTTCAACGCCTTTTCCGGTTTACCGGCAAGAATATAGTTGGTGGCGATTTTCTTCCTTTCGGATGGTGGTCCTCCGGTATTGGAAACGATAAAATTCACAACTATCTGGTAGCTGGCATTATATTCTCTGCCCTCTAAAACTTCATGTTTCCAAAATAAGGAAGCCATATCAAACACTCTCAAAACCTGGTCATTAAAATATGGAGATGCTTTCTCCACTAGGTGCAAGCTATCCAAAGTTCCCTCCGGACCTATTTTTATAGAAATCACCACCTGAGCACTTTCTCTTGTGCGAAAAGCTTCAGTTGGATATTTGAGATTTCTCCCAAAAAACTCATCCCACTCTTTTTTAGCAGGAGAAATGGAATCAATCGGTATTGGATTGGCTGAAACTAATGATGGTACGAGAGTAACAAGGAGGAAAATCGAAACAATCAGGAAGCGCATTCTTTTAGAAGATTTTGTAGTCCCTAAACTTAAATATTATTGATCAAACAAAGGATTAGGAAGTAAAAAACCCAAAATGCCAGAGGATTCCCGCAGGGTCGTGTAGGAAAAATTCATCTCCCCAATCATTTTTCTTGATTTGGCTGAGTTTAACGCCGGGGAATTTTTCGGGTAAATTCAGTTTAAGGAAAGATTCCCGCTGTACTTCAAGGCCTTCGACTTCCAGAAAAACCATTGTGTTTTCGCACCATTCTTTGGAGTAGTAGTCCTGAAGGTAGAAGCTGATTTTACCATGGATATAGACTCTCGCAAATCCTTTTGAAATTAAGCTGATCTCAAATCCGAGCAATTCATAGAAAGCACAACTTTCCTGAAAATTCCTGGATCCTAAAAAGGGTATAATTGCTTTTGCTGATGGGTTCATACGCCAAATTGAGTTAAGTGATGATCAAGATGCTTGTAGAATTGGTTATTCCATTCAATGGAAGTCATCGGGCCGAATGAAATAGATTCCTTTCCTTCAAAATGAGCCTTTCCAAGCTTACAAGTATGCTCGAGATAGTTGATTAACCTGGCTTTCTCTTCGTCAAAATTTTTTCTGCCAGTAATGATAAATTGCGGAGCAGTCCTCAGGTTCTTTTTGTAAGGTATTTCATTCACCACTCCATTTTTCACAAATGCTTTGAGAAATAAGCGCATCAGGGCATTCGGTTTTGGATGCTTGTCTGTGAATGCCATTTCATAAGCTACGCAGCAATGGGCAAGCATTTGGTCTACGCTCATTTTACCCCAAAGAGGCTTTGTCTTTGGACTTAGGGAATTGATTCGCTGGATCAATTCTGCAGTTACAGCAGGGTCAAAAATATTTTTCATAGAATTGGCAGTCAGTGATTTATAAGTTAGTAATCAGAAAATTATTTTCTAAAAAAACATTTTTCTTTTATTTTTTAGCCTAAACTAATTTCCATCATGTTAAATCTATGATGACCGCTGCTCTTCTTTTTTAGTCCAAAATAACTCGTTCGTTTTTTGGATATTTGACTTCATACTGGATCGAAAGTTTTTGCTGAGACCCAGGTTTCAAGGTGATTTCCCAAGTTACTTTTCCAGTTTGTGGATTAAGTTTGCCTGCGGAAAGCTCAATGGCTTCAACGGTAATTGTTGAGTTGATAGATACAGGAATCTGATCTTCCACTTTCATGGTCACGGGCTGGGATTTGTTATTTCTTAGCGTGATTTCATAGCCTCTCGTTTCGGTGATATTGGAACCGATAGTTCGTTTTTTGGAGAATTCTTCCATTTTTTCCCGCTGAACCACAATAGAACGATCTCTCCCCATCGAGATCAAAAGAGTATCCTGCAGTCCGGCCGCATTCAGAATAGATCGTCCTACGAAACCGTCTTCGAAATAGAGATTGCTTTCTCCTTCAAGAAGACTATATTGATTCCAATCAGAGATTTCAGCAATTAGAAAAGCATCTTTATCCAGTTTTGGAATGACGGAATACCGGTAATTCGCTGGGATTTCGAAGGCCTTGAGATCCACCAGGGTTTTCTCACCGTTGGATTTGATGGAATAGGGTTCGGCGACTTCGATTTCGACAGTGGTTTGGTTCTCGACAAAGGTGGTGATGAGAGGTGCTGCTTCCATCGAATTTGCTCCCCTTACACGAACTGTGGATACCGCTGAAGTCATACTTCTTTTCTCAGATTGGCCGTAGCCAGCTACTACCACTTCCTGAAGCATTTGCTCATCATTTATCAAAATTGCATTGACGGTTGATTGATTGTTGATCGCCTTTTCTTCCACTCGCATTCCTAAAAAGGAAAAAACAAGCGTTTGGGCATTTTGAGGTAGCGAGAGAGAATAGCGTCCTTCTGTATCTGTCACTGTTCCGATTGTACTTCCTTTCACTACAACTGTCACTCCGGGCATTGGCTGGCCTGACATTTCTTCTATTACAATGCCACTCACCGTACCCGGTACGCTTGGACCCATGTATGTTCTCGGCGTAGTCAATCGCGCATAATTCAGCTCCCATTTTTCCAGACTTGGCGCTTGCCCACTTTGGTTTGGATTCGCATTGGAAAATCTGAGTTTGACATTTTTCCAGTCCACTCCCGTATTTTGATAGACTTCAGCTTTGTAGTTTAAAGAAAGAGGGGAACTGACATTTTTCACCCGCACGTCGTATTTCGGATACCAGCCGGCATTTGCCACCAGGTAATTGATCTCCAAATTAGCCGAACCAGCAGCCGGAGCTTTGACTCGAATACGGATTTCGGAAGTAGATTTATTGTCAGATTCCTGCATTGCACGGATCTGATTGTAGAGCCGGTTCATTTCCTCATTTTCCTGCTGCATTTTTGCCCGAATCTGAAGTTCCTCCGTTTTCAGTTTGGTCAGTTCGGTTTCATAAAAGTCCAGAGCAGATCTGAGTTCTGCGATACTTGGACCGCTCTGGGCTCCCCCCAGTTTCTTGTTTGCTTGAAGAAGACTTGCTTTTTCCACGAGAATTTCCAGTCTGGCATTTTCTTTACTTTGGTTGCGCTGGATTTCAAGGATTTGATCGTTCAGGGCTTTTACTTTCTCATTTACCTCCTTTTCACTGAGGAAGTCCAGGCGCTTGTTTACTGCCTGAATCGTAAAATTTCCCTTGCCTTTTACCTGGATACTTTTTTCATCGATATAAGGTGAAAGACCTTTGACCAGAATAAAAGATTCGCCTGCCGTAAGTTGTCCCTGAGCTTTTTCAAAAACCTGAGCTCCGGCTAAAAAAACAGTGACGTTTTGAATCTGACTTGTAAAAGCTGTTTCCTTAATTTCCTGTGAATAGGCGGAAAATACCCAAAGCAAGGAAATGAGTGATAAAAATGATTTCTTCATTTTTTAAGAATTTAGGTCTAATCAAATGAAAATCTTCCACTCAATCAAGTTCCAAATGTTAATTTCTCTTCAATTGATTTACGTTTTTGTTAAACATCCTTGGCTTCCCATTCGGTTTGCTACTTTTGCAGGGTCAAACAATTTTTCCTTTCATGACTCTTTTTCAATCCATTATCATAGCCATCATTGAAGGCCTTACGGAATTTTTGCCAATTTCATCCACAGGTCACATGATTTTGGCATCCGCAGCGATGGGAATTCATGATGATGAGTTTGTTAAAACCTTTGAAGTATTCATCCAACTGGGGGCGATTCTCGCTATTGCGCTGATGTATATCAAGCGATTTTTCAAAAGTATTGACATCTATCTAAAACTTTTTGCGGCATTTCTTCCTACAGCGATCATCGGTTTCCTTTCCTATGATTACATCAAAGCCTATCTATTTAATCCCGTTGTAGTTTCCGTTTCCCTGATTCTGGGAGGTATTTTCCTTATTTTCATCGATAAGAAAGTGGTTTATTCCAAAACTGAACTAGCAGAATTGGAGGATATGACTTATAAGAATGCATTTTTTATTGGCCTCTGTCAGTGCCTTTCCATGGTGCCGGGAACTTCAAGAGCTGCCGCTACCATCATCGGGGGAGTATTCAATGGGTTGGATAAGAAGCAGGCAACTGAGTTTTCTTTCCTCTTGGCAGTACCAACGATGATGGCAGCCGGAGGATATGACTTGGTGAAAAGTGATTTGGCCTTTACCAGCGACCAATTAATTATGCTTGGAATCGGTTCATTGGTAGCGTTCATTTCTGCTTGGATTGCCGTTAAGCTTTTTTTAAAATATGTTTCCAGCCATGGGTTCACCGCTTTTGGCTATTACAGAATTGCTCTCGGAGTTCTGTTTTTGATCTTTATGTGGGAATCGGATCTCGGCTAATTGTAAATTCGATTTTACTATTTATGATGAGGTTTTGTTAATTGCATTTTACAAAAAGCCCTCCCGGATTTTCGAAATCCGGGAGGGTTTTATTTTTAAAAAGCTTAAGTCTTTCTAGTAGGGAGACATCTTTACTTCGAAGGATCCAGCTTGTTTTTATTCTTCACGTATTTTTCCAGCCAGGTATCCATTTCCCAAAGGGTGTGAAGGATTGATTCTTTGGCAGCATATCCATGACTTTCGTGAGGAAGAAACACCAATCTGGTGGTGACGCCATGACCTTTCAATGCATTGTAATAGCGCTCAGACTGAATCGGGAATGTTCCGGAATTGTTGTCCGCCTCTCCGTGAATCAAGAGAATCGGCGTTTCCACTTTATGTGCGTAAGAGAACGGTGACATGTTGAAATAGACTTCCGGAGATTCCCAGTAGGTTCGCTGCTCGTATTGAAATCCAAAAGGAGTCAATGTTCTATTGTAAGCACCGCTTCGGGCAATTCCTGCTGCGAACAAATTGGTATGCGAAAGCAAATTCGCGGTCATAAATGCTCCGTAAGAATGTCCACCAACTCCAATTCTCATTCGGTCTCCTATTCCCATTCCCACGATCTGATCAATGGCGGCTTCGGCATTGGCGACAAGCTGCTCGATGAAATAATCGTTAGGCTCCTCCTCTCCTTCACCCACAATCGGCATCTCGGTTTGGTCCATGATGGCGTAGCCGCGAGTCACCCAATAGATTGGCGAACCCCAGCTCAGACGGGTGAAAGCGTATTTTGATCCCCGAACTTGAGAGGCAATTTCAGCAGATTTGTATTCTCTGGGATAGGCCCACATCAAAACAGGAAGAGTTCCGTCTTTCGCAGGATCATATCCGGCCGGCGTGTATACAACCGCGGAGAGATTTAGTCCGTCTTTTCTTTTGTACGTGACCAATTCCTTCTGAATTCCTTTGATGGATTCATAAGGGTGAACAAAGTTGGTCACCTGAAGAGGCGCCATCCTTTTTCGGGTATTGACCAGCCAATAGTTAGGCTGGATGTCTGTGCTTTCTTTCAACGTAATAAACTCCGTTCCTTCCTCATCCAGGACTTTGACCACTCGCTCATAGAATGGTGCCTGAGATCTCCAGAGGATTTTTTCCTCTTTGGTTTTGGTGTCAAAAGTGGAAAGGAAAGGCATGCTTCCTTCCGGTGAGCCTCCTTCACTCGTCATGAAAACCAAGTCACCTTTGCGCAACAAAACCCGCTGACCAAATTCATTTTCGGTGTAAACGGGATTTCCGGGATCATTGTAAAGATCATCTGAGGAACGATCTATAATTACACTGGGTGCTTGATCAGGATTGGAAGGATTGATGACTGATGTCATTTCCTTTCTGGTTTTGGACCAGCGCTCGGTCATGATCGCAAAGTTGTCGTCCGACCATGCAATTCCACCAAATCGATAGGCTGTACTTGCGAGTTTTTTGTTTTCCCCTGCGAAAGGTGCTTCCAGAGTGTAAACAATCTCCCGATCTGCGATTTCAACTTTTGGGTCACCGCCATCCTGAGCTTCCACCCAAAACAAAGTAGCCGGCTTATCGGCTCTCCAACTGATATTCCTTGGCCCGGCAACTGTCACATCAAAGCCAGTTGGGCGATTTTCATCCAATGGAATTTGCGCAAGTGTCTTTACTTTCTGACCAGATTTTGTCCACACCTCGACATCGTATGGGAAGCGGGAAGCGGGGACCAGATAAGAAAATGGCTTTTTGATAATTTCCACGACCAGGTAAGATCCGTCCGGAGAAAGATCCATTGACTTGATCATTCCGGCAGGACCAACTGGTTTCTGGGTGCCGTCCAGATTGACGAGCATGAGTTGGGTATTTATGAAATAGGAAAAAAGTGACTCATCGTGAGGATTTGCCAACAAATCCTGATAAGTTCTGCTTGGAGCTGCGTTGCCGGAAGTTTCTTGGATAATAGGTCCGGCTGGAGCTGCAGGGGCTTTTGGGATTTCTCCGCGGGTTGGATTGACAGCTTTGATCAGAATCTGATTATCCGGAGTCCAAGCCAGACTTCCCCCCATGACTTCATTCAGGATGTTTTCTGTTAGTTGTCGAGCTTCGAAACTCGTCATATCCACGACCCAAAGGCTGATTCCTGTTGGCTCGGTCTGAGTAAAAGCAAGGAACTTTTCATCTCTTGAAAGGGATAGACCACCCATTTTTGGATTGGAAGGAAGTCCTTTCACCTGAATTTCTTCACCTCCTCTGGTCATTCTGATCTTTAGGTTTTCCACGCTTCCACTACGACTCGGGCCGGAGGTTGCGGGATTTATTCGAAGTCCGGCAATTCTCAGCTCAGGTTGCGCCAAATCCTCAATGGAAGGATTTCCGGAGCGCTCAAGAAGCATCATCCAATCCCCGTTTTTGCTAAAGACAACCGATGGAGTAATCGGAGCATTGACCAAATCGGCAATTTCTTTGGGTGGAGTTTGGTAGGTTGTTTGGGCCTGTGCAACTGAAAGTCCTGCCAGAATGCAGAAAGGAAAAATAAGGCGATGGGTAAGTTTTAGGATCATTTCTATTCGGGTTAATTCGATCTCAAGATATAACAACTGAGATGAAATTTGTTTTGAGAATCGATCAAAGGTCTATAAGCGATCTGAGAGCAGGTGTTTGGTAGATTGGTAATCGGACAGTTTGATTTTTAGGATGTTTTCAAAAACAAGGAATTGCATTGGAAAGGCTTACCAGAATTTCCTATTTTCACTATTCATCCACTCCCAATTATGAAGAAGATCTTATTTACTTTAATCCTTTCAGGTTCGATATTTTTGAGCCTTCATGCTCAGACTTTCAAGCCGACCGTTGGGTTTAACTTTACTGACTTAACTGCAAATAATGAAATTGGTCAAGGGAAAAATGGTTGGCAAATTGGGGCAAGTTTGGCTTTTGGTGAAAAGATGTATGTGGAGCCGGGGATTTTTTATATCTCAAAAAGTGCAGAATTTACAGACCCTTCCGTAGCAAACCCGATTGATTTCGAAGCAGATTTAAATGGAATTAGAATTCCCCTTACTCTGGGAATGAATCTGATCGGGAGTTCCGAAACCCTTGCCTCTTGGCGGGCATTTGGAGGAGCTTCCGGATTTTTTGTAACAAGCGTTGGTGAGGATTTGGATCCTGACGAAGTCAATTCGCCTGCTTGGGGAGTCTACGCCGGAACCGGCATCGATATCTGGCTTCTTTTTATCGATTTGTCTTACGAATGGTCAGTTACTGATATTCAGACAAGCTTTGCAAATATCGATTTTGGGAAGACAAACGGGTTTTATGGTAATATGGGAGTGAGATTGAAATTTTAACCAGAATTTGAATTTCTCTGAAAAAGGACGGCTGAGAAGGATCTAATTCTTACGAACTATTAAAAAAAAAGCCTTGCCCGGATACATCCGAGCAAGGCTTTTTTGAAAATATATTTATGGATTATTTTCCTTTTTCTCCAATTGAAATCATTGCGCAACGGAATCCAATATTATTGGTAGCTGAGTCCTGATGCATAAATCTACGCGTACCAGGTGCAAGCCAATAAGCTACATCTTTCCAGCTTCCTCCTTTATACACTCTTAAATCATCGCTTAGCACAGAAGTCTCATAGTTAGTGATATCATCAAGTGCGCCATCTTTTCTTACCGGGTTGAGGTCATCAAAATCCATGAAAGAAAGCGGTCGATAAATATCCTGAACCCACTCATTCATGTTTCCGGCCATGTGGTACAAGCCGAAATCATTTGGAGCCATGTCATACACGTTTGTCAGGATGATGGAACCATCATTTGTCTGATTACCTGAAATTCCACCGTAATCACCACGACCTCTTTTGAAGTTGGCAAGGAAATCACCCTGCTTACCTTTTCTCTTCACATTGTATGGGTTTCGGACACCTCTTCCATCCCAAGGATAGATTCGGCCGTATTCCTGATTTTCATCCAGATATTGGGTTCCAATCATTGCTTTTGCAGCATATTCCCACTCAGCCTCAGTAGGCAGACGGTAATCAGCCAATGCTACTCCTCGTTCAATTAACTGAGCTTTTGTAAATGTTGAGTCCAATTCTCTTTCTTCTCTGATTAATTCCTGAACGAATTCAGTTCTCCATTGAGAATAAGTTTTTGCCTGGGACCAGGATACGCCTGCAACGGGATAAAAGTTAAAACCTGGAAATCTAAAGTAGTAAGACTGGTACATGTCGTTGAAAGACATGGCTCCTGACCAAACATTTTCGGAAGGTTCTAATTTCAAAAGTGAATCAGCGCTCACTTTTTTCTTCATGTCGAAAAGAAATTCCCGGAAATCGTTATTCGAGATTTCAGTTTCATCCATGTAAAAATTGGCAATACTGACAGTTCGCTCCATGTTGTCTCTGAAAGCCATTACATCCTCTTCCTGAGATCCCAAAACAGCTCTACCACCCTGGATAAATTTCAAGTTTGGTCCAGGAATCTGCTCTGCATTTTTCGATACGAAAAATTGGGTGGTGTCCTGATCATTAAAGTTGAATTCTGCGCCGGTTGTGGCACTGTTCTTTCCCGGATTAGCTGCGGTTCTTCTGCCATAGCCGGGAGTTTTATTACAGGAAGATAAAATCGAGCTGGAAGCTATCAGGATAGCTCCCATCCACAAACCAAAATTTTTATTACTCAAACGCATATTTTTATGAATTTTAGGCCTAATTCAACGTGCTAATATATAATCAATACTAAGTACTTTCAAAGATTAAGGCCAAAGCCTTATATCATTTCCACTCCAAAAACAGGCCAAAAGACTGGAATTCGGCAATTTTCATAGCCAAAACTGCAATATTTATGCCAGTTAAATTTTTTTAAAATTTAAGCTAATTCCATATCCTTGAGCTTGTTTTGAGCTTTTGTGATAGAATTTATTGCTTCAAGAGTAAGTATCAAACGGTTTTTATGTTCCTTTATTTTTGTCTGCTTTGAGTGAGTTTGGGCGAATCGCATGATTTTTTGAAAGACAACAGAGGAATAAAAATCATCGCGACTGGAAGGAAGCAAATAACATTTCATCTGATTGGCTTTAAGAACCAATTTTTCGATTCCTAATTTTTCAGCAGTCCATCGAAGCTTTACTGTTTCCATCAGATCCTGAACAGAATCAGGGAGAGGTCCAAACCTGTCTAAAAGCATAGCCGAGAATTTGCCGAGTTCCTCTTCATTTTTGAGCGCATCCAACTTGGAATAAAGACCAAGACGCTCGCTGATATTGCTTACATATCCTTCCGGAATCAGCAATTCCAGATCAGTTTCAATCGTACAGTCCTGAACCAGTATCTTCACTTTTTCCTCCAGATCGATCTCAAAGAGTGCCGCAAACTCATTTTCTTTTAATTCCTGAACGGCTTCATCGAGTATCTTATGATACATCTCAAAACCGAGATCTGTGATAAATCCACTTTGCTCAGCGCCCAAAAGATTGCCAGCACCACGAATGTCAAGGTCTTTCATTGCTACTTTGAATCCGTCGCCCAGATCAGAAAACTCCTCGAGCGTCTGAAGTCTTTTCCTTGCCTCGGCAGTTAATCCCGACATCGGGCTGGTCAATAAATAGCAAAATGCTTTTTTATTGCTTCTGCCTACCCGACCTCTCATTTGGTGCAAGTCACTCAAACCAAACATATGGGCCCGGTTGATGATGATGGTGTTGGCGTTTGGAATATCGAGTCCTGATTCGATGATATTGGTCGATACGAGGACATCGTACTCATGATTGATGAAGTCAACCATTACCTTCTCGAGCTTTTTCCCATCCATTTGCCCATGAGCTCCGGCCACTCTCGCATCGGGTACTAATTTCATGATCAAATTGGCAATGCTATCAATCTCCCCCACTCTATTGTGTACAAAGAAAACCTGTCCGCCTCTGCGTAGTTCGTAAGCCACTGCATCCCGGATCACCTCTTCTTTGAATGTTTGAATTTCTGTCGTGACCGGTTGCCTGTTTGGTGGAGGAGTAGCGATCACTGAAAGATCCCTGGCTCCCATTAGAGAGAAGTGAAGCGTTCGGGGAATTGGAGTTGCGGTAAGCGTGAGGACATCCACATTTACCCGGAGATTTTTAAGCTGGTCTTTTACTTTCACTCCAAACTTTTGCTCTTCATCGATAATCAAAAGACCGAGGTCTTTGAATTCAATTTCTTTGTTGACGATTTTATGTGTACCGATCAGGATGTCGATTTCTCCTGTTTTCACTTGAGAGATGATTTCCTTGATTTCTTTAGCGGAGCGAAAGCGATTGATATATTCGACCTTCACCGGGAAATTTTCCAGCCGTTCGGTGAAAGTATGAAAGTGCTGCATTGCCAGAATCGTCGTCGGTACCAACACGGCCACCTGCTTTCTGTCATTGACAGCTTTGAAAGCTGCCCGAATGGCCACTTCAGTTTTTCCAAAGCCCACATCTCCGCAAACCAATCGGTCCATAGGATAGGTTTTTTCCATATCAGCCTTTACATCGGCCGTGGCTATCGCCTGATCCGGTGTGTCTTCGTAGATGAATGATGACTCAAGCTCAATCTGTAAGACAGAATCTTGAGTGAAAGCATACCCTTTGGCAGACCTGCGCTTCGCATAAAGTGCAATCAGGTCCTTTGCAATATCTTTGACCTGTTTTTTAACCCGACTCTTTTTGTTTTCCCACTCCGGCGAACCGAGTTTTGACATGGAAGGAGTAGTGCCTTCCTGACCTGAATATTTCGAAATCTTGTGGAGGGAATGGATATTGACATACAGCAAATCGTCGTCTCTGAAGATGAGGCGGACAGCTTCCTGCATTTTGCCGCTGATATCCACTTTTTCCAATCCGGCAAATCGCCCTACGCCATAATCCACGTGAACGATATAATCTCCCGGATGAAGGGCTTTAAGTTCATTGAGCGTCAGCGCTTTTGATTTGCTGGCTTTTTTGCGGGTTTTGTAGCGGTGAAATCGCTCGAAAAGTTGGTGATCGGTGTAGCAAACCAACTTCATCTGTCGATCCTCAAAGCCTTCTCTCAAACCCAATAGCATGCTTTGGACCTGGAGCGTAGGATCCAGTTCGTGGAAAATCCCTAAAAGACGGTCGATTTGCTTATCGTTTTCCGCAGTCAGGATATTGATTTGGCCACCTTTTTCATTTTCTGCAAGATGGGTCACCAGCAAGTCAAAATTCTTATTGAAAGATGGCTGTGACTGACTGTTCCATTGGAATACTTTTGCCTTTGGCAAATAGAATTGTTTCCCAAATTCAACCTGGATGAAGTTTCCGGACAGTTCGTTGAAGTTGGATCCTTTGTCAAATAAATCCGCAGGCTTCAGTAACAGTTTATCATTTGCAGTTTTGGACACGATCTCATCAAAAGCCTGATCAGCTTTGTGAAAGCATTCGTCCATGACATCCAATGTGAGCTGGTAATCCTTGATCCAAACGATCGTTGATTCAGGAAGGAATCCCAAAAACGATTGCCGGACTTCCTGCAAAAGCCTGGTTTGGACGTTTGGAATTAGCGAAATTTTATCAACACTGGCGATTGAAAGTTGGGTTTCCGGATCAAATGTTCGGATGCTTTCGATTTCTTTTCCGAATAGTTCCAGCCGGTAGGGATGTTCATTCGAAAATGAAAATACGTCCAAAATACCACCTCGAATCGCATATTGACCAGGCTCATAGACAAAATCAGTTCGCTCAAAATCGTAACTGCTCAGGATCTCTGAGACAAACTCCATGTCCACTGCTTCTCCTACTCTCGCCGAAAAAGTGTTTTCAATCAGAGATCGTTTGTTGATGACCCGTTCGTATAGAGCCTCGGGGTAGGTGATGATGATTCCCGGTTTTCCTTTGCTTTCCAGGACGTGATTC
The DNA here is from genome assembly GCA_044373795.1 of Algoriphagus sp. Classification (GTDB taxonomy): domain Bacteria; phylum Bacteroidota; class Bacteroidia; order Cytophagales; family Cyclobacteriaceae; genus Algoriphagus. The sequence goes on from JBILPR010000011.1 coordinate 16,864, forward strand.
AGGATTTCTGCCCGCATCAGGACATTTGCATTGTCCACCTCATCGTAGTGATATGGCCGCTTGAAACTGGAAGGGAAAATCATGTGCTCCTCCGTGTCCAATAAATTCTGGATATCCGTATTGAGGTACGCAGCTTCTTCTTTGTCCTGAGCGATGATTAGGTGAAACCCGCCTTTGCTTGAGTAAAGCGCAGAAAAAATAACCATGTCAAGGCTCCCGGCCAGACCTTTGATCTGGTATTTTTCCTTTTCGGTGCTTAGAATCTCATGAGCCAGAGTTTGAAATATCGGGTTTGATTGGTAAAGGGAAATAAAAGCCTGGCGATCCAAAATGATGTGGTTTGAGAGAAATGGGTTTGGAAGCCCAAATTTAGAGTATTCTGAGTTCTTAGGATGAGCTTTGCAAGTTGTTTTGCAGTTTTGTGAACCTACTCCTCTCCAAAATGTTTACCCATCGATGAGTAAGACAAAAGAACAACTTACATGGTTCCAGCGGGTAGAGCGGCTGCATCCATACGAAACTCTGCTTTACCTGGGAATGCTGGGAAGCGGGCTTATTTTCTTGTTTTTGGTAGCGGCATTTATGTCTTCTGGCTGGAATCAGTTGGAAGGCATGAATCATAAAATCCCCGTTTCTTTTCTGATATCAACGCTTCTGTTGATTTTGAGTGGATATACAGCAACCAAAATGCGACTGTATTATCAGGAAGAAAATACTGAAAAAATTATCTCATCTCTTAGAAATACTTTTTGGCTAGGAGCTTTATTTACCATTCTTCAGATTCTAGGTTGGAAGGAATTGGAACTGATGGGAATCAGTTTTACCGGAATTCCGAGTGGAAGTTTTCTCTACTTGCTTTCCGGAATTCATATTTTTCATTTGTTGGGAGCGATGATTTTTGCTTTGATCCTATTAGTTCAGTTTCGTAAAAATCAACAGGACGAGGTTCGAAATCTCATTTTATTGATCAATCCCTTTGAGAAAATGAGAATCCGTCTCTTTACAGTTTATTGGCATTTTATGGATGTGATATGGCTGATTTTATTTGTTCTTTTTGTCTTGAGCTTTTGAGAAAATAATGAAATCAACTATGACGCAGGCAACGCACACTGGAATGATTATCCGAAATGCGAGATTCTTTCCGATAGCTATCGGGATGGCAACTAAAAATCAAATTATAATCATATGAAACTAACCATCGAAACCAAGGTAGAGGAAAACTACCTGAACGTGAAGAAAGGATTTACTGAATCTCTCTTCACCAAGCTAAGCCCTCCTTTTCCTCCGGTAAAGCTTCTCAGATTTGATGGTTCTTCCAAGGGGGATTTGGTGACGCTGGAGTTGAATTTTTTATTTTTCAAGCAAAAGTGGACTAGTAGAATTACAGAAGATCAGACAGACGAAAAAGAGTTTTATTTTATAGATAAGGGAGTTGAATTACCTTTTTTCCTGAAAAGTTGGGATCATAAACATCGAATCATCCGGAGTGGAAATGATGCCATAATCCGTGATGAAATCGAGTATTCCGCCCCTTTTGGACTTTTATCGGTTTTGCTTTATCCCGCAATGTTGCTTCAGTTTGCCTACAGGATTCCGATTTATAAGAAGGTTTTCAAGCGTTCTGATCAGACGTGAATCAGATTTTCGCAGTTCGAGATCTGGCAATCACCGTATAAGACGAGTGAGTGGCTTTTGATGGAGGATTGGAATGACCTGCCAATTTCCTCTTTGATTTCATTGATTTTTGGATCAGAAAACTCACGGATTTTTCTGCATTGGTTGCAGACATGATGATCGTGATGCTTGTAGGTGAGCGCTTGCTCGTAGAGTGCTACTTTGTCCTTGAATTGGTGTTTTACGGCCAGACCGCTTTCAACTAGAAGATCCAGCGTGTTGTAAATAGTGGCGCGACTGATGGTGTAGCCTTTGTTTCTCATACTCAAAAACAATCCTTCCACGTCCATGTGCTCGTCTTCAGGTAAAGAATATAATTCATCGATCACTGAAAATCGCTCCGGAGTCTTCCTGCTGCCTTGTTTTAGAAGGAAGTTTTCAAAGATTTTTTTTGCTTTTTCGATCAGAGCTTTGTCTGCCATGGGTGCTAAAAAAAGATGTAAGAATAAAGATCAAGTTTTCTGAATTTTTTGACAACCCACAGGGGATTGTCTATTCTAATTTGGTTTCAATCTAAATTAGAATTTTGATTTCTAAATCTAATGAAACATTAGAAACCCCATTTTCTGTTTATATCTAGAATAGCACAATTTTCAAAAAAGAGCTAACTTATTTGAACCACTTCGTGTCCAACAAATTATGCAATTAAGGCTCGGATTCGCTCTTTCAATTCTGGTGTTTTTCCAGATTTCCTGCTTTGCGCAGGTTCCCGGATTCTTTGTGAAAGAGGAAAAAAGGAAAGTGACCATCCCTTTTTACTCTTCGAACAGTCTGATAATTATTCCAGTTTCCATCAATGGAAATACGCCTATCAATTTTTTGGTCGATACCGGCGTAAGGGCAAATATTCTTTTCAGCAAAAAACTGGGAGATGCACTCGGCCTCAGCTATACCCGTAAGATTAATCTCATGGGAGCAGATGGTAAGACTTCTTTGTTAGCTTCCATTTCTCCTATCAACACGATTGATTTGGGTCCTGTGGAAGGAGTATTCCAAAACTTGCTGGTTTTAGACGAGGATTTTTTTGAGCTGGAAGCTGTCATTGGTGTTCCAGTTTATGGAATTATCGGCTATGAGTTTTTCAAAAATAACCCGGTTAGAATAAACTATGATGATGGTTTGATGGACTTCTACAAGCGCGATGCAATACGGTGGAGGCCTCCTTTTTACCATAAACTAGATATGTCAATAGAGGATGAAAAGCCCTACATCTTTGCAAAAATTCAACAAAAGAATGGATCTGTTCTCATCCCCAAACTATTGATTGATACCGGAGCAAATCATGGGGTATTGCTGAACAGGGAAACCTCGGAAGAGATCATCCTTCCTCCGCTTACCATTGAGACAGAATTAGGACAAAGCTTGGGAGGTGTTTTATATGGATTTATTGGAAGGTTGAGCTCAATCAGGTTTGCCGGATTGAAATTGACAGAGGTTCTTACATCCTATCCGGAAGAGAGTGCTTACAGCTATATTTTCAAGGAATCAGGAAGACAAGGGAGTTTGGGTTCGGAAGTTTTGGGTAAGACCCGGTTGATAATCGATTATCCACGAAATCGACTTTTGGTGAAAAAAGGGGAAAATTTTTATCAACCGTTTCAGTTTGACATGAGCGGGATAGTTGTCAAAAAAATTCCAAATGATGAAAACCGGATATATGTCGCGATGGTAAGAAAGAATTCTCCCGCAGAAGGTGCAGGTATATTGCCATTCGACGAGATCTTATCGATCAATAAGATCCCCACCTTTATCTGGGAAATGCCCGAAGTGGTCAAGCTTCTCCGATCAGAAGAAGGGAAAGAAATCGAAATTGAGATAAGAAGATACGAAGGGATGGACCTGACGAAATATGAGGATTTACGATTTAAGTTGGTGCTAAAAAAACAGATTTAGGCCATTTCTGATATCGATCCGGATAAAATGGATAATTTTGACTTGAAATCGTTCAATAGATTCTGAACATCTTTTTTTGAAATACGTGATTATTCCAGTTTTCTAAAACCAAAAATGCAAATGAAAAAATTTCTGATTCCTATCTTGATTATTGCCGTAGTGGGCATTTTCGTCTATACTAAAGCAGTGGGAACCTACAATCAGTTTGTACAAACCGAAGAGCAAATCAACGGTCAATGGGCTGAAGTGCAAACTCAATATCAAAGAAGAGCTGATCTGATTCCAAACTTGGTCAACACCGTAAAAGGATATGCCGAGTTTGAGCAAGAGACACTTACCGGAGTAATTGAAGCCAGATCCAAGGCAACTTCAATGACAATCGATCCTACTAATCTGACTCCTGAAAAACTTGCCGAATTCCAGCAAGCACAAGATCAACTCTCCGGAGCTTTGAGCAGATTATTGGTGACGGTTGAAAAATATCCTGACCTGAAAGCAAACCAAAACTTCCTGGAGCTTCAAGCTCAGCTGGAAGGAACTGAAAATAGAATTGCGGTAGCCAGAAGAAACTTCAATGAGTCAGTGGTTACCTATAACGCCAACATCCGGACATTCCCGAATAACATTTTTGCAGGATGGTATGGTTTTGAAACCAAAGGCACTTTCCAGGCGTCTGCCGGAGCGGAAAATGCACCTACTGTACAGTTTTAATTAATATCTATGGCTGAGAAATTATTCTCAACTGCAGACCGGGAGGCTATTATAAACGCCATCCGGTCTGCAGAAAGGTCAACCTCAGGAGAAATCCAGGTTCACATCGAAAACCATTGCAAGGGAGATGTACTAGACCGGGCAGCTGAATTGTTCGAAACCCTCAAAATGTACCAGACAGAGGACAGAAACGGGGTTTTGTTTTATTTGGCAGTGGAAGACCACCGATTCGCCATTCTGGGAGATGCTGGAATCAATCATGTTGTGCCGGAGGATTTCTGGGGGAAAATAAAAGACCATATGGCTGATCATTTTCGCACCGGGAATTATTCTCAGGGATTAATTGACGGCATTCACATGGCAGGAGAACAATTGGGATCACATTTCCCTTATCAGGGCGAGTCAGACAATAACGAACTATCGGATGAAATTTCTTTTGGATAAAAAAATCCACAGCCTGTTACTTATTTGTCTTTTCCTTGGAATTGGAAACGGTCTCTTGGCTCAGGAATTTCCCCCGCTTCCAAATCCTCCGAAATTGGTGAACGATTTCACTCAGACTCTTTCTTCCGCGGAAGTAAGTCAGCTTGAGCAAAAACTCGTGGCTTACAGTGATAGTACCTCTACTCAGATTACGATCGTCATCATGCGATCCACCGGAGATTATGAGATAGCAGATTATGCCCAGAGACTCGGTGAAAACTGGGGAATCGGAAGCTCAAAGGATAACGGAATTTTGATTTTGGCGGCGATGAATGACCGGAAAGTCTTTATAGCCACAGGCCGAGGCATGGAAGGATCAGTTCCCGATGCGCTGGCAAAAAGAATTGTTGAAAATTTGATCTTGCCGAATTTCAAAATGCAGGAATATTATCAGGGCTTTGATCAGGCTACTGACATGATTTTCAAACTGGCTTCAGGTGAATATGATGCTGAGCAAGTGGAATCAGAGGGAAAGAGCGGAGGAGCGATTTTCCTGATTCTGCTTTTCGTCTTCTTCTTCGTGATTTTGCCAATGATCAAAAACCGGAAAGATAACGACAACCACATGGGAGGAAAAGGCGGAGGAATTGACCTTTTGACCACCATTATGCTGGCGAATCTTCTCAAGGGTGGAAATAGCGGGAAGTTTGGAGATTTCTCTTCCGGACGTGGTGGCTTTGGTGGCGGCGGAGGTGGCGGCTTTGGCGGCTTTGGCGGCGGCTCATTTGGCGGCGGCGGAGCAGGAGGAAGCTGGTAATTCTAAAGCGAAATAAATCAAAAAAAGCACCTCAAAGGGTGCTTTTTTCATGTTTTTGAATCGAAAGATTAAGCGACTCTTTCCGCCTGAGAGAAAAAGAAACTGCCTTCAAGTGCGGCATTTTCGTCAGAGTCAGAACCGTGAACAGCGTTAGCTTCAATAGAGGTAGCGAAGATCTTACGGATAGTTCCTTCTGCTGCATTTGCAGGGTTGGTAGCTCCGATCAAAGTTCTGAAATCCTCTACAGCATTATCTTTTTCCAATATCACAGCAACGATAGGTCCTGAAGACATATACTTGCACAGATCAGCGTAAAAAGGTCTTTCACTATGAACTTCATAGAATTTACCGGCAAGCTGAGGAGTCAGTTGGGTAGCTTTCATGGCCACGATTTTAAAGCCAGCTTCTTCGACCATTTTCAAAATAGCTCCTGTGTTTCCTGCTTCGAAAGCATCAGGCTTAATCATAGTAAATGTTCTGTTTGTTGCCATGTGTTTTAGTTTTTTCATTGGTTAAATCGGGTGCAAAAGTAGGAGTTTTCGGATCATTCTCCGAAGAATCTTCTTTAATTATTCGTTATTCTCTTCATAATCAGGAAAGTGAGTATGTTGGGATTTGTCAAAAAATTACTGACCTTTGCGGGCTACTAGAGCAAAAGTGCAGTTGATTCTATAAAATGGAAGCATTAGCCTCATTTAAGAGAGAGATTTCATCACCCAAGAAAATATTCATTACCACACATGTCAAGCCTGATGCAGATGCATTGGGATCTTCTCTAGGTTTGGCTAACTACCTGATCAAAAAAGGACATGAGGTAGCAGTGGTCACGCCTTCTGATTACCCTTCTTTCCTTGACTGGATGAAAGGGACTGATCATGTGCTGGACTTTTCTAATCCTGAGCATATGCCTTTGGCTACCTTGAAGCTTGAGCAGGCTGAGATTATTTTTTGTCTTGACTTCTCTGTTCTCGACAGAGTCAACGAACTCGGTGAAATGATCCGAAAATCAGAAGGTTTCGTCGTCAATATTGATCACCATCAGGATCCTGAAGATTTTGCGGACTACCGAGTCTGGAGCACCAAAGCTGCAGCTACTTGTGAACTTGTTTACGAATTGATTGTCGATCTGGGAGATAAAGAACTGATAGACAAAGATATTGCTGAGTGTCTGTATGCAGGAATTATGACAGATACCGGAGGATTCCGTCATCCCAATACGACCAAAAATGTGCACCTGGTAGTCGCAGAATTGATCGAGATAGGAGCAAACAGTTCTCAGATTGCAAATTGGATCTACGATTCAAATTCTGTTAACAGATTGAAATTTATTGGTTTCGCGATCAGTCGCAGGCTGGTAGTACGAGAGGATTTGCAGATGGCCTATTTTGCGATCAGCAAAAAAGATCTTAAAAAATATCAAAGCCAAACCGGTGATACCGAAGGTTTGGTCAATTATGCTTTATCTTTGGACGGAATCAAGGTAGCGGCCTTGTTTTCGGAGCGTGAGGATGGAATAAAAATATCCTTCAGATCATCACCAGAAGTTGCTGTTAATAAATTTGCTGCTACCTATTTCAAAGGAGGAGGGCATAAAAATGCCGCCGGAGGCAAGTCAATGTTAACCCTGAAAGAAACAGTAGAGAGGTTTGAAAAACTCGTAGAACAAAACCAGGAAGAGTTGTTTCAAAATGATCAAATTACCGCCCACTGATTACTTTCGCACTGATCCGAATAACTTGAAAAATCACTTAACCTTTATGAAAAACCAAAAAAGCCTTTTGGCAATCCTTGTTCTCATGGTGGGAGCAAGCTTCATGTCTTCTTGTCAGAAAACGACCAAAGTCACTGAAAAAGACGGTATCGAATACACCTACATTAAAGAAGGAACCGAATCTGCTCCTAACGGCAGCTTCCTGCTTTACAACCTCGAAATCACTACTGCTACAGATTCAGTGATTTATTCTACTGCTGAGCAACCCTTTCCGGGGTATTTGATGGCAAACGATTCTCTTCCTCCGACAAACGGTATGGATGAGATTTTCCTTACCCTGAGAAAAGGAGATAGCATTCAATTCGAGTCCACTGCGAAAGTTATTTTTGGCGAGAATTTTCCTCCGTTCATGAAGGAAGCAGACATCGTAAAAGTGAAATTGGGTGCTTTCGAAATCATGGATCAAGCTGCAATTGAAGCTTTCTTCAACTCAACTATGGAAGCCGAAGATAAAAAAAGAGCTGAAAGAGCAGTTGGAATGGTCGCTGAAGAAGGCAAAACCATCGAAGCGTATATTCAGGAGAAAGGACTTACTGCTTCTAAAACTGAAAGCGGATTGTATTATGTAATCGAGCAGGAAGGAACCGGAGAAGCAACTACCCCGGGTACTACTATGTATGTGAACTATGCCGGTTACTTGTTGGACGGCACTTTGTTTGATACTTCTATGGCTGACGTTGCTAAAGCAAATAACATTTTCGATGCTGCAAGACCTTACGAAGCACTTCCGGTGAATGTCGGAATGGGCCAGGTAATTCCAGGATGGGACGAAGGGTTGATGTTGTTGAAAAAAGGTTCTAAAGGCAAATTCATCATTCCATCTCCGCTAGGATATGGAGAAAATGGTGCAGGAGCGATGATTCCACCAAACTCGATTTTGGTTTTTGACGTAGAAGTGACAGACGTTCAGAAATAATAGCTGAGCACTCTTTCATTCACTATTTTAAAATACTATACCCCATGAGAATTAAACCATCATTCATCTTTGCTCTTTTGCTAGCCTCAGTCGGTTTGGTTTCCTGTATCGATGAGAATGAAACAGATGAAGTAATACTGGCTCGGGATAAAGAAGCAATTGCAGACTATATCGCGAAGAATACTCTGGTTAGTGTTCAGCAATTCGAAGATCCTATTTCCGGAATCAGAGTTATTTGGCAAGAGGTTTCTAAAAGTGGGATAAAAGTGCAAGATGGAGATACGCTTAGAGTTGATTATACCGGAAAACTACTTTCCAATAAGGTATTTGATACTTCGATTGAATCTGTTGCAAGAACTGCCGGAATTTTCGCATTGGGAAGAGCCTACATACCACTGAAATTCCCATTGGGAAGAGGCTTGTTGATTCCTGGTTTTGAATATGGAGTTTCTCAAATGGAAAAAGGTGATAAAGCGACTGTCTTTATTCCATCTATGTTTGGGTATGGAAATAATTCCAGCGGTGATATTCCTGCAAATTCTCCTTTAATTTTCGAATTGAGTCTTATTGATGTCAAAGATGGACCTCAGAAGTAAGATGGGAATTAAAAAATTAAGTTTCGCAATAGTTGTGTTGGGCTTTGCTTTGGCGAGTTGTGAAGCGAACAATCCGTTTGACAGAGGTCCGGCATACGATACTCCTGCTAATCTTGCAATAGACCGAGTGAAGATAGATGCGTTTCTGGCAACTGAAAAGATAGATAGTTTGTACAGAATTCATGATCCGAGTGGCGTTATAGTGATCGTACAAAAAGAGGGAAGCGGAAGCAGACCAACGAGCGGAAGTATCGTTTACACGGATTACACCGGATATCTAATGGAGACGGGATCAGTTTTCGACACCAGCATTGAGTCGGTTGCGCGTGACAAAAATATCTTTGCAGAAGGAAATAAGTACGTTACTTTCAGTTTCCTTGTAGGAGGCGGCAACGTAATTACTGGCTGGGATATCGGTTTCCGCAGGTTAAGACCAGGTAGCAAGGCGAAAATTATTATTCCTTCGCCATATGGATACAGAGATCAGGATAACAACGACCGCATTCCGCCAAACTCGATTTTGGTTTTTGATGTAAGTTTCAGAGGAATCGATTAAGAATAGAAAAGGGAGCCTTGGCTCCCTTTTTACTTTTTAAATCTTGGGAAAACAGATGGTACTTTTTGCTGATATTCCCGGTAATCATCCCCAAAAAGAGCGATCAGATTTTGCTCTTCATAGTAAATCCCAAAAGGTAAATAGATCAGTAAGCATAAAAGTTGGGTGCCGGCAGTCATCGAGCCTTCCACCAGGAAATATCCCATAAAAATCAGAATCAAGCCAAAATAAAGAGGGTGACGCATCCGCGCATACCAGCCGGTTGTGATCAGTTTTTCGCCTGTTTTTGAGAGATGGTCCGGATTGATCCCGGTGAAACTTGAAATGGATATTTGTTTGGTTGCCTTCAGGGAGACGATGGTTCCTAAGGCAGCCATCATATAACCAACATAGGTCAGAAGAGGAGACTTTGGTAGTAGGATTTGATTTGGAATAAATAAGGATTGAATTACTATGCCCAGAAATAAGACGGCAGATAGAAAAGAATATAAAAGACGATACCATTTATAAGTCTTTCCCAGTTTCACCTCCAGAATTCTTTTTAACTTCGAAGCAGCCAGTATGCTATGGAGACTGTAGAAGATTGCCCAACTAAGGGCGAGTAAAATATAATCCATGGATTGTCTAAATTCCCCGTTTTAACCTAATTTTTATGAAAATCGGAATTATCCGTGAAGGAAAAAACCCGCCTGATAAAAGAACTCCATTTACTCCGGACCAGTTGAAAAATCTAACCTGTCAGTATGCCGACCGGTTAAGTTTTTACGTTGAATCCAGCCCTTTCAGGTGCTTTTCAGACCAAGAATATGTCGAAGCTGGAATTGAAGTCCTTGAAAATATTTCTGACTGCGATCTGTTTTTTGGAGTTAAAGAAGTACCCGTCGCCCAACTTATTCAGGATAAGACTTACTTTTTCTTTTCTCACACCATTAAAAAGCAACCCAGAAATAGAAACCTCCTTCAGGCGATTTTGGAAAAGAATATCCGGCTGATCGATTACGAAATGCTTAAGGATGAATCGGGAAATCGGGTTGTGGCTTTTGGAAGATGGGCGGGGATTGTGGGAGCATACAATGCACTCTGGACTTATGGAAAAAAGACTGCTCTTTTTGATATCAAAAGGGCGTATGAATGTTTTGGCAGAGAGGAATTGAATATTCAGCTTGCCAAGGTTTTATTGCCCCCTGTCAAAATTGTGGTAGTAGGTGCGGGAAGAGTTGGAGGAGGAGTGCTTGAAATCCTGAATAAATTAGAAATCAGGCAAGTTTCTACCCATGAGTTTCTCCATTATTATTTTGAAGAGCCCGTTTTTGTCTTGCTTCATTCAGAGGATTACAATCGGCGAAAATCTGACGGCGGGTTTGACAAAGCTGAATTTTATGCCAGTCCCGAGCTATATGAAAGCAATTTCCTGAAGTTCGCAGAGTCAGGCGAAATCCTGATTGCTGCGGCCTATTGGGATCCGGCGGCACCCAGGTTATTTGAGTTAAAGGATCTTGGGGATGAGGATTTTTCTTTGACTGTGATTGCCGATGTGACATGTGACATCGATGGATCTGTTCCAACTACTATTCGTGCTTCCACGATTCTGGATCCTGTGTATGATATTGACAGATCCACAGGGAAGGAGATTGCAGCATTCGGAAGTCAAACCAGCATATCGGTGATGGCAATTGATAATCTTCCATGCGAGTTGCCAAGAGAAGCAAGTACCGAATTTTGCGGGCAACTGGAAAAATGGGTCATTCCGGCATTATTGAAAAAAAATACTCCGATTTTGGAGCAGGCTACTATTGCCCGGGATGGTGATCTTACATTGGAGTTTATGCATCTAACAGACTACGTCTACCCTCATGAATAATTTTAATCGATTTTTGGAGTCCACTCTTCTTCGACCAACCATGACAGGAGAAGAGGTTGATGTTTTAATAAGAGATGCCATTGATGAGCAGTTTATCGGAGTTTGCGTCCCTCCTTTTTGGGTGAAAAAAGTGAAAAGAGAATTGGGAGAAGAAGATATTCAGGTAGTTACTGTGATTGGATTTCCTTTTGGTTTTCAAGACACTGCGAGTAAAGTCTTTGAGGTCAAAGAGTCGATCAAACAAGGCGCAGATGAATTGGATCTGGTTTGGTCCCAGACAGCTTTCCATTCGGGAATGAACTGGCCGAAAATTGAAATCGCACAGATTTCCAACATTTGCCATGAAGAAGAGCGAATCCTGAAAGTAATCATCGAAACGGCTTATTTGAGTCCAGAGCAAATCCGTGAGGCTTGTTTAATTTGTCAGGATGCTGGGGCAGATTTTGTCAAGACTTCGACTGGATATGCTCCAAAAGGGGCTCAGATTGAAGATATACTGTTAATGAGGGAAACTCTTCCTTCGCAAATAGGAATCAAAGCCAGTGGTGGAATTAAGACGCTTGATTTTGCTTTGGAGCTAATAAAATCTGGAGCAGATCGTATCGGAACCAGTTCTGCGAAAGCTTTGATGAATGACTGGAGAAAAACCCGACTCTAATCTTTGTTGAAATAGATCAGAAAAAAGGGAATGATGAAGAAAGTAAGCAGGATATATACAAAACCTACTACCCGATTCTCAACTGATTTCTGGCCCATGAAAAGTGCGATTCTGACTGGAATATTTCTAATCGCAGGAAATGGCATAAAAATCAGGGCTCCAATCAAATTGAAGAAAAAGTGGACCAAAGCAAGTGCGATGGCTGCTTCAGTCTTATAGATTGCTGCAATGGCAGCCGTAATCGTTGTACCGATATTTGCCCCGATGATAAAAGGAAACGATTTTCTTAAAGACACTTTGCCTTCAGCAACAATTGGAACTATCAATGAGGTAGTCACCGAACTCGATTGAACAGCCCCTGTGAATACTGTTCCGTAGAGGAAAGCAAGAAAGGGGTTTTTGAAAATGTATTTGTTGAAATCACTGAAACTTCCCATTTCAAACGTCTTGAATACCGAGCTTGATAGCAGCTTAATTGCAAGAAAGACTAAAAAAACAGATACAATCATCGTTACAAAAGGTACGTCGATCGTGTTGTTGATCCAATCTGAAAGTGGGCGTGTAATGATTTTATGATACACCATAGGCTCGGAAAAAGATTCGTCCGAAGCGAAAATTTGAGCGGTTTTTTGGGCCAATCCTGAAAGGAATTTGAAATACAATTCAAGTGGCAGAAGGATGATCACCGTCAGAATGTTGAAAATATCGTGAACGATCCCTGCTGATAATGCTCTCTTGAATTCCTTCTTTCTTGTTAAATATGAAAAAGAAACCAAAGTTGAAGTCAAGGTAGTCCCAATATTTGCCCCCATGACAAGAGGGACAGCCTGTTCCAAAGAGAGATTGCCGGCCGCCACGATTGCTACTGCACTTGAGGTAACGGTTGAGCTGCTCTGAATTAAAGCAGTTAATAAGATTCCTATAAATAAGCTGACGAAAGGATTTTTGGTGGCTTGAAGAATATCTTTTGCTACAGTACTATTCAGTTGACTCATTGACACGGTTAGCATGTCTATTGCAAAAATGAATAGAAAGAGTGCCAAAAGCATGAGAATATAACTCTTTGCCTTATTTGTCCTACTATTTTCTTCTTCCAATCGTTCCATTCTGTGCTATGAAAAAGCAATGCTTTTTTAAAGGATTTTAGTCTGACCTCCAAAATGGAAGAACTCTGAGCAAACTACAGAGGATCCAAATTTTTAGTAGATTTAGAGGCAAAAGTTGATTTTTTTTTGCGAAAAACAAGGAAAAAATCAGTCTTGGGAGTATGATATTGGTTTACTTAACAATTTGATAACATGCATACCGAATATACTTCTCTAATTTTGCCCGATAATCAATAAGCCTTCCCATGGCCAAGAAACCTATAGATCAAAACATCAATAATGAGGTTTTGGCGAAAAAAACCTATTCGATTTTTGATTTTGCAAAAAAAGAAAGGCCATTCCTGATTATCATCTGTATTCTGGTTTCCATTGCAGGATTGATTACGGAATATACTTATGCGGCAATGTGGTTCGGATTTGCTTTAGCTGCATATTCCGCAATTGCAAATGACAGTATTCAGACGATTGGAACTTTCATTGCCTCCAACCAAAAGCAAAAATGGTATTGGCTCTGGTTATTCATTGGATTGATTTGGGTTGCCACCATCACCTACAGTTGGTTCACTTTTAATGGAGATGTAAGTTTCAAACTCCTAAGCGTTCCTGGATTAGAAAAGGCTCCGGAAAGTTTTGTTTTCCTTCAATTAGCAGCTCCAATCGTATTATTGGTAATGACCAGGATGAGAATGCCGGTATCCACGACATTTTTACTTCTGAACGTTTTTACCTACAAAGCCGGAACGATTGTTTCCGTAATGTCAAAAAGCTTTCTCGGGTATTTATTGGCATTTGTCATGGCGATTGTCGTCTGGTTTGTTCTGGAGCGGTTCGTTAGGAATTATCTAAAAGGAAAGGCAAAGCCTTACTGGATGGTTCTGCAATGGATTACATCAGGAATTCTATGGGCAGTTTGGATCATGCAGGATGCAGCTAACATAGCGGTGTTTTTGCCTCGTCAGCTAGATGTAACTGAATTTATTGCTTACACCGGTTTCGTATTTCTTGGCTTGGGGCTTATTTTCTTCCTGAAAGGTGATAAAATCCAGGACATCATAAATGAAAAGACGGATGTTACGGATGTGAGAGCAGCTACTTTGGTTGACTTGGTATATGCGGTTATTTTATTCTATTTCAAGATGTACAACGACTTCCCGATGAGTACCACATGGGTATTTATTGGTTTGCTCGCAGGTAGAGAGCTGGCAATTGCTCTAGGAAAAGAAGGGAAACCTAAGCAGCGAAAAGAGTGGCTTTTAAATGGATTTCGTTTGGCGAGAAAAGATATTTTGAAAGCACTGGCTGGTTTAATTGTTTCTCTAATTCTTGCAATTGTGATCAATAAAGGAGTGAGACAAGAAATTTTTGACATGTTTTAATTGAGTTAATTTCATTGGAAATTTTCACCCACGAGTACTTCATGAACGAGGCCATTAAACAGGCCAAAGTCGCCTTCGAAGAAGGAGAAATACCCGTGGGTGCTGTCATTGTATCCAAAAACCGAATTATTGCCAAAGGTTACAATCAAACGGAAAAGCTGACCGATGTGACTGCCCATGCAGAGATGATAGCAATCACTTCAGCGGCGAATTATTTGGGTGCTAAATACTTGCCGGATTGCAGGCTTTATGTGACGCTCGAGCCCTGTGTCATGTGCGCCGGAGCTTTATTTTGGTCACAAATCGGAGAAGTTTATTTTGGCGCCTCAGATACTAAGAGAGGATTTCATTTATGCGCCCCTAATTCCCTTCATCCCAAAACAAAGGTTTTTTCGGGATTCATGGCTAGGGAATCTGAGGAGCTACTTCTTGAATTTTTTAAAAAATTGAGAAAATAGAATCAATTTTAAGTCTTAAGAACCTTTTTCGACCTGCCTTGGTTGGTTAATCAGATTCTTTATTTGATTTAATCTAATCTTCAACCTTAAAATTTTAATACAATGGCTTTCGAACTCCCATCATTACCTTACGCAACTACTGCACTTGAACCACACATTGACGCAAGAACTATGGAAATCCACCATGGCAAACACCACAATGCGTATGTAACCAATCTGAATGCTGCCATCGCAGGTACAGACCTTGAAGGCAAATCTCTGGAAGAACTAATGGAAGTTGCCGGAAATAATACCGCTGTAAGAAATAACGGGGGTGGCCATTTCAACCACAGTCTTTTTTGGCAAATCCTTTCTCCAAATGGCGGAGGAGCACCTACAGGTGAATTAGCAACTGCAATCGATGCGAAATTCGGTTCATTTGATGCATTCAAAGAAACATTCAACAAAGCTGGTATGACCAGATTTGGTTCAGGTTGGGCTTGGCTTTGTGTAGACACTAAAAAAGAGCTTTGTGTATGCTCTTCTCCTAATCAAGACAATCCTTTGATGGATGTTGCGGAGTGTCCTGGAACACCAGTCCTTGGATTGGACGTATGGGAGCATGCCTATTACCTGCACTATCAAAACAGAAGAGCTGATTATGTTGCAGCATTCTGGAATCTGGTGAATTGGGAAGAGGTAAGCAAGCGATACGCTGCTGCCAAATAAGCAACTCAAAAAATCGTATTTGATCCCCGGGCAGAAACGCTCGGGGATTTTTTTGTCCGAAAAATGAACGAAAAAACTGTACGGTTTCGTGACACCATTTTTAGAAATTTGAAGCAAAAACCTGCTTTATGGGTTTTTTAAGAGCATTATTTCTGTTGGCATTTCATTTTCATAGAGGGTAGTATCAATAAACAAAGTCGATTGAACAATGAAAACTACCAACTTTATTTTTCTTACCCTTTTTATCTACCTCCTTGGGATTAGCAACCTGGCCGCTAAAGAAATCTCCAGAATATCAGGAAAAGTCGTGGATCAGAAAGGTCTCCCAGTGGCTTATGCAAATGTGGCGCTGATCTCATTCCAAACTGGCGGACTTGTGGATGGAGCAGTTTCGGACGAGGAAGGCAATTTCCTGATCGAATCGGTCAAAACGTCAAGCGTGAAGCTTGTTATTTCCTCTATCGGATTTAAGCAATTCGAATCAGAGGCTTTTGAACTTACTCCCAGTCTGGATAAAAACATGGGTAGCCTTACCATCGAATATGAAATGACCGGTCTTGAAGAAGTGACCGTGAAAGCCGCGCGTCCTGAGATCATCATCGAGGCAGACAAGACCATCGTAAATGTCGAAGGAACTGTCATGGCTGAAGGGTCCAATGCTTTTGATGTAATCGGTCGCTCACCCGGCGTATATGTCGATCAGGACGGAAATATCATCCTAAACGGCCGTTCCGGTGTAACTGTGATGATAAATGACCGCCCAACTTATATGAGTGCGGTTGATCTTTCCAATTTCTTGAGAGCTATGCCTGCGGATAATATCAAAAGCATCGAAGTGATCAATAATCCAACCTCAAGATTTGATGCCGAGGGATCTGCCGGTGTGATCAATATCAGATTGAAGAAAAATACCGTAGATGGTATGTTCGGTAATGTGCAGCTTGGCGGACAATACAATGGGCTTTGGGCACCGATCAGTGGTCTATCCTTGAATGTGAAAAAGGGGAAATGGTCAACCAATGCCAACCTGAATTACAACCACTATGCGAATGTCAACGAGCTTGGAATTAAGCGAAATTTTACGTTCGAGAATGGGACTTCAAACTTCAATCAGGATTCC
>JBILPR010000464.1:0-3121 GCA_044373795.1 Algoriphagus sp.
TTCTTAAGAAGCTGGGAAGATTACGAAGAAAAAGTTAAGCGATCAAATTTCTGCTTAATTCAATGACAATTTAGAAAGTCCCCGGCCAGAAAGAAAAATTTTGGGAGCCCATCTCCCAGCTTGTCTCTTCGAAAAATCAGTTTACAAAGGATGATAACGATTTAATTTCTGTCTCGTTTTTCTTATTTATATGATAAAAATCCTAATGCACCAGTAGAATTAACAGGTGAAAACAATAAAGACTTAAGGTGCTATTATTCAGTCCCATTTAAGCAGACTTCCAGGAAATTGATTAAATCTGATCTTAGAAGTAGTTGTAAACCCATTATAAGATTAATCAATTAAACTGTAAACTTTTTTCAGGACGAGACATGGCGAGATATTTTGAACCTCAAGATAAGGACTTCAGGAATTTGTGAAAACTTCTTTGCACCTAAACTAGATAGCGAATAAATCGCTCATAAATCATTTTCTCAATTTCAGCTTGATACTTGGGTTTCAACCCGATCATTATAGTCCTTGGTGAGATTTCACTCTGGTTAGCTACCGCATTATTTTTTCTTTGGCACCAACCTTAGGATCGCAATCTCAGCCATGCAGTTTGCCAAAAAGCCTTTTTTTACTTAATTAGTGGGCTATAATCCCGTCCTTAATGACCTCCCTTCGATTTTCTATTTTACTTCTCGCCGGAATAGCCTATAGCTGTAATTCCCCGCAATCAGACCTTGCCTCTAACGGAGATTCACTTAATCTCCAAATCCCTCAATTTGAATTAACTGAAACAGAAACGTTTCATTTCAACAATTTCGTGGATTGCAACATGGCTGAAGTATGGATAGGAGATACGCTCCGTATTTTTCCAGGGAAATGGGGGGAGGATCCTGTTTGGGGTTATTATGACGAACTAAAATTTGCATCGGGATTCAATGCGGATGAAGTTTTCAGCACACCGGCAGCCGAATACATCGCACCAAATTTGCCTAAAAATGCACCCGTTGGACAACCTGGACTCCACGGTGCAGTATGGTTTGAGACCGTTTATCAGGATAAGCTTGACACCACGGGACGGACACTTTATGCGATTTATCACAATGAAAACTATCCTGAAACACTTCCATTCAACGCTGAGACTGGAGAAGGGTACATCGATAAAGATTGGCCGTTAGGTCTTACAGATCGAATCACCCAAGCAGGGGTCCCCCGGATCGGAGTGATGAAATCCACTGACGGTGGATGGAATTGGGAAAATAAGGGACTTCTTCTCGAAGATAAGCAAGCACGAATGATCCTCAATTCACACAATACTTCCAAGACATTTGCAGGAGGGGTAGGCGATCCATCTGCCGTTGCGGCTGGAGAATACCTCTACCTCTTCTACGGTGAATATGGCTATCCCGGTGTTTACGATCCCGATACCTACTCTGCTGAAACGGAGTGGAGTGGACAGTGTATCAGCACTGCACGAATCAAGCTATCAGATCTGGACGATCCGCAGGGCAAAGGGAAGCGATGGGATGGAAAGGGCTTTAATGCATCTTGGGATGGAATAGGTAAACCAATAAAATCGCTCCAAGTACCAAGGGAATCAGGTGGAGGCCCGGTATCCTCTAAAAAAGGCGATTTCCATTGGGGGCCTTCCGTCAGTTGGAACACTTATTTGGAATGCTGGATTATGCTGATGGGAAAAGTGGAAAGTCAAGCCTGGATTGGAGATGAGATTTACATTTCATATAATCCGCACTCAGACCTGGGAGTTGGTGATAATTCTCAGGCTTGGTCCACACCTCAGCTTTTATTGAGAAAGCGCAAACATGTCATCTGGTATCCATCTTTACAGCCCATGAATTCACCGGAAGATATCGCCGCAAAAAATACAAGTCTAAAATTGGGAAAGAAGGCTCGCTTGTTTTTCAAATACTCAGATTTGGGAAAATATATGTCAGAATATATCATAGAATTTGAAAAACCCAAAACTTCCAAAAATCCCTAGGAAGAAAAATCAGCTCAAAATAGTAATGTAGTTTTCTTTTGTTTTCCTGCCCAAAACATGCAAAAGTATAATTCTGGTCAAACCTATTCTCCTAAATCCCCGGAAAAGTGCGAGATGGGCACAGATCAAAGACAGTAAATTCTTCTGACCCCAATCAGAAGGCGGTAAAATTTTAGGCCTAAATCTTAACTTTCTCAAAAACCCCAGCAAATGCACGAGTTCCCTATAATCGTCTTCATGGCGATTTTGATATTGGGATATGGCTTTTTTCGAAGAAAGCTGAAAATTCCATGGTCACCGCTCCGATGAAGTTGTCGTCATCATTCCGGAAAGATGTTCGCGGATGGCTTTGAATTTATTGTGAACCGCATAGGGATGAGTTTCTGAGCATTTTTCATGTCCTAATGCACATCCGGTGAATATATGATCGCCGTCAATGACGTGAACGATTCGGTAGAGTTGGATATTACCTGATTCCTCATGCATCTCAAACCGCCATTAGGGCCTTTTATGGAGGAAAGTAGATTTTCCCGAACCAGAAGCTGCAGGATCTTTGCCGTAAAAGCTTCCGGAGAATTAATCGCCTGAGAAATTTCCTTCAGCCCTACCCGATCATTTCCTTTCGGTAATGTCGAGATATAGATCATCGCGTTGATGGCGTATTTGCAGGCTTTGGAAAACATCTCATCGGTTTGGAAGATGCTAAAATGAAAATAAAAATAGTAAAGGATAAAAATATCCGATACTATTTTATTAAATATTTTTCAAAAAATTAGCCTCCACTTTCCATTGAAAATGGAGGCTTCTAATAAGTCTCTATAAAATTCTTCCCTCTTTTAAGGATCATGGCTTTGGGATTTTAAAAGCTACTGATAGGTTTTGGGCTTAAGTAATCGGGTTTTCTAATCCGATTGGGAAAAGGAATCAAAGACCTCGTCCAAAACGCCGAAATGAAAAAATCTTTCCCTATTTTAGATACAATTCATTCGATGAACTTCAACTATCAAAATATCCACTCATTATCCACCTCCGGCATCCCAGCCGGGCAGGTGAAAATGATAGTTGTCACTCATTCCAAGGCCTTTATCAATTCACCCTCCGTTTTATTCAAAGCGGAGGGCAGTTTTTTAG
>JBILPR010000465.1:0-3096 GCA_044373795.1 Algoriphagus sp.
GGTCTGCCACCAGGTATCGACGATTGGGCATCTTCCTCCGCCGATATGGGTATGATACCAGTGCCAAGCTTCTTCGTTGATAGGTTCCCCAACGGAACCGAGTACTTTCAACGAACTGAGATCATGACCCTGAATCGGATCTGTTCCAAATGCCTGTAAAGCTCTGATCGCAGTAGGCGCTGTATAAAATACGTTCACTTTATGCTTTGCGATCACTGCCCAGAAACGGCTTGGATCCGGATAGGTCGGCACTCCTTCAAACATCAAGGTCGTCGCTCCAGCCAATAGCGGTCCGTAAACAATGTACGAGTGGCCGGTGATCCAACCGATATCGGCTGTACACCAAAATACATCTCCGGCCGAATATTGGAAGACATTATCAAAAGAATACTTGGTATAAACCATGTAGCCGCCGGTTGTGTGAACGACTCCTTTTGGCTTGCCCGTGGAACCTGAAGTGTAAAGAATGAAAAGCATATCCTCGCTATCCATTTCCTCGGCTGCATTGGTATCAGCTTCACCTTCGATGACCTCATGCCACCAGAAATCTCTTCCGGGCTTCATGATCACTTCCTGCCCGGTTCGCTGATAGACGATTACCGTTTCAACGCTTGATTTTTCCAATGCCTCGTCGACCACCGATTTGATTCCGATTTTCTTATTGCCGCGGTAGTTTCCGTCTGTGGTCAAAATAGCTTTTGCACCGCAATCAATGATTCTGTCTGCAAGCGATGTGCTCGAAAACCCTGCAAAAACAACGGAATGGATCGCTCCGATTCTTGCACAGGCAAGCATTGCAATTGCAGCTTCAGGCACCATTGGCATGTAGATCATCACCCGATCGCCTTTTCCGATTCCTTTACTTTTCAGCGCATTGGAAAATTTGCAAACATCGTGATACAATTCACGATAGGTAATAGTTCTTGTTGGCTCGTTTGGCTCATTTGGCTCCCAAATGATGGCAGGCCGATCGCCTATTGTATAGAGATGACTTTCAAAAATATTCTCTGTAATATTCAACTTCGCATTGACAAACCACTTCACATCCGGCTCCTCAAAATTCCATTTCAGGACATTTGTCCAGCGCTTTCTCCAATGAAAAGAATCAGCAATCCTTGCCCAAAATTCTTCAGGCTGGGCGACGCTTTTTTGATACTCGTACAAGTATCCGCTGAGGGTATGTAATCGATCACTCATGATCTTTGTTGGTTTATTGTAACTGGTAATTATTCTCGATTTCTAAAATCTGTCAATGGTCTTGGGCAGTTCCGGCACCTTTTGGAATCCGGATTTCCTGAATCATATCCTGTACATGCTGCGGCGGAGGCGGGGTCGCCATGGATACAAAATAGCAAACGACAAAATTGATCATCATTCCAACTGAGCCAATTCCTTCCGGGGAAATCCCAAACCACCAATGGTCTGCCGAATTCAACTCAGGACTCATGAGTTTGAAGTAAACAATGTAGCCCATCGTGAATATCAATCCTGAAATCATGCCGGCAATAGCCCCTTCCTTGTTGATTCGGGTAGAAAATATCCCCATGATGATAACGGGAAAAAAGGAGGCTGCGGCTAACCCGAAAGCAAATGCCACGACTTCCGCGACAAAACCGGGAGGATTGATTCCAAAATAACCAGCCAGGATCACTGCTCCACCTGCTGCCAATTTCGCAATCCTGAGTTCCTTTTTCTCTGAAATCTCCGGGTTAAATGTCTTTACCAAATCTCTTGAAACTGATGTGGAAATCACCAACAATAGACCTGCCGCGGTGGACAGCGCGGCGGCCATCGCTCCTGCAGCTACCAACCCTACCACCCAGTTGGGGAGTTTGGCAATCTCAGAACTCGCCAGTACCATAATGTCTTTGTCAATCGTCAATTCATTGGCTTCGGGATTTGCCACATATTGTACTTTCCCGTCTCCATTTTTATCATCGACTTTGATCAGGTTCGTTTTCTGCCAGTTATTCACCCAGGATGGAAGCTCAGATATTTTCTTTTCCGAGGTACTGTCTATTGCATTGTAGATTCCAAAAGCAGCAACAGCCGGAGCAGTCGTGTAGAGAATCGCAATAAAGACCAGGGCATATCCTGCGGAAAGCCGGGCGTCTTTTACTCGAGGAACCGTGAAAAAGCGAACGATCACATGCGGCAATCCGGCTGTCCCAACCATAAGGGCAAGTGTGATCATAAACATATCGGTCATTCCTTTCCTTCCGGAAGTGTACTCTGCAAATCCAAGATCCGAAAGCACTCCATCCAATTTGTCCAACAAAACGGTGCCATCAGCAACTTCTCCTCCAAGACCCATTTGTGGAATTGGATTACCCGTCAACTGCATTGAAATAAAAATCGCAGGAACCATGTAGGCAAAAATCAGCACACAATATTGAGCGACCTGAGTGTAAGTAATTCCTTTCATTCCTCCCAAAACTGCATAAAAGAACACGATGCACATCCCGATCACAACGCCCCATTCAATTGGAACTTCCAGGTATCGGGAAAAAACAATTCCTACACCGCGCATTTGCCCCGCAACATACGTGAACGAAATAAAGAGTGCGCATATCACCGCCACGACTCTTGCTGTATTTGAATAGTATCTGTCGCCCACAAAATCCGGAACAGTAAACTTCCCAAATTTCCGCAGGTAAGGAGCCAGCAAAAGCGCTAACAATACATATCCGCCGGTCCAGCCCATCAGATAAACGGATCCGTCGTATCCTGAGAAAGAAATAATCCCGGCCATGGAAATAAATGAAGCGGCAGACATCCAGTCAGCGGCAGTCGCCATTCCATTTGCTAAAGGAGAAACTCCTCCTCCCGCAATGTAAAACTCCTTAGTAGAGCCGGCGCGCGTCCAAAAAGCAATGCCTATATAGAGCGCGAAAGAAGCGCCGACTAATATATAAGTCCAGGTAAGAATGTCCATAAGGTATTTTGGATGGGGGTGATTAATCTTCGTTAACGTCAAATTCCTTGTCCAGCTTGTTCATCCGAACCACATAGACAAATATCAGGATCACAAAAGCATAGATGGAACCTTGCTGCGCAAACCAAAATCCGAGCTTGTAACCCCCGAGTCTGAATTCG
>JBILPR010000466.1:0-3095 GCA_044373795.1 Algoriphagus sp.
AAAAAAAAGTTTGAATGGTCTTTTGGCGATAGGGATGAAGATGTCTTGGAAAAGGATGAGTTAGGGATGCCCTATATAAATGTGACTCCTCATACTTTTTACCTAATTCAAAAAACTGATAGTTCTGCCAGTTATTTGGGAGGAGAGGTTCCAACTGGATTTAAAGTTCCTAAATATGAGTCACGTCCCTCCTTTCAATATATTGGAAAATTATCCAAAGAAACTGATGGCCTGAATTGGTTACCATTTGATCTCCATTTGGTGGTTCCCCTATACGGTAGTTTTGATCAGTTATTAATAGATTATTCTGACCCTCTTAACCCTACTGTACTCAATGAAGGCACCTATTTAGAGACGGATTATGAGGACGCCTACGTAAAGCATGATACTGAATTGGTATATGAGAAAGTATTCATAGAAACTGTGATTTCTGAAGAAATCCCTGACGGATATGGATACACAGGGCACTTAGGTGTTCCAAAATGGATTCAATATCCGGCAATCCCAACTTGCCCCAAATCTGGAAATACAATGAAGTTTATTGCCCAGTTTAAATTTGATCTTGGGGTCAATCTTGGACGAACAAATATTGAAATCCCTCAAGATGAGTATTATAGTAAACTATTGCAGAAGATGAACTTTGCGTCTGATGGTGATTTATATGTATTTATGGATCCTGAATCAATGGTTGTTTGCTACATTATTCAGCATACTTGAAATACGAATCAAAAAAACTCTTCTCAAATGTGACCGAAGTCATGATATTTTAGGAGGTTTTTAAGTAGAATTGTCCAACATCAAAGTCTAAAAAACATGATCAAAAAACACCCATTAACCGAAGAATTCCCTGAGTTTGCAGACAAGATTCACGAGCTGAAAGTCGAGGATGAAGATTTTAAAGAGCTATACAACGAATACGATGAATTGGACCACGAGATCTATAATATCGAGTCTGAAGTAGACCCTACATCTGACGAAGTTCTGAATCAACTTCGCATTGAGCGATTAAGAATCAAAGACGAGATTTACGAAATATTAAAAGGAGAAGAAGAAGAATAAAACCCCATAAAAGCCCGGACTGACAGTTCGGGCTTTTTCAATGCTTTCGTTTTATTTCTTACTTCTTGGCCAAAGGCATCAGTTCCACTTTTCTAAAAAATATCTCTGCCCCTTCTGATTGGATTTGAATTCGGCCATTGCTTGGCTTCACACTTTTAGCATGATTTACAAGTTTCCCATTCAGGTAAATGGTGATCTCATCTCCCTCAACCACACATTCGACTTTATTCCACTTACCGACCGGTTTCTCCACGTCCTGGGAACCCCGGAAGTCGATCAAATCTTTCCAGTTGGGATCACGACCATACCAATTGATCCTACCGCCATTGATAGTTGCGAGTTCGCCACCTGGTTGAAAAATATAAGAACTACCCTGCTTTTCAGATGCAACCTGGCTCGTGATGCTGAAGTTTTTACTTCCATCTCCAACCACTATAAAATCGCCGGTTCCGCCTTCTATCAGCTGACATTCGATAGAATTCATCCATATTCCATCTGATGCCCCATCCTCTCCGATTGAATGCAGGAGGATGCCTGAATCGCGGGCGTTTTCCAATCTGGGTGCAAAGGTTTTTCCTCCCCATTTGAACTCGACGATAAGTCGGTAATTCTCGAATTCTTCATTCGTCGTGATTCCGCCCCACTCCTCTCCCGAAATCCGGATCATGCCATCCTGAACCGTAAACACATTCTTCGGATCACTATCTCGTCCTCGGTTTTGAACAAATTTGTACCAGCCATCCAAATCTTCCCCATTGAAAAGTGTGATTTTATTTTTGACGTCTGATTTGGATGGGCTTTGGGAAAAGCCTGCCAAAGTCACAATCAAGAAAAGCGATAGTAGAATAACTTTTTTCATTGGGAATTTTGGGTGCGAAAGCAAAAGTTAATTACAGAATTGAGGAAGGTGAGTTTTTACCATTGAGTTTGATAAAAGCTTCGGCTGCCGATACCCCGGCTTCCATTCCCCGAAACTTCTCCATCGCCTCATGTCCACAGGCATAGATCCCGACAGGATCCTGGCTTACATGGCAGAATAACGCTTTGCGCTTGGTTTCCTGTTCATTCGAAATATCCACAAAATCCGTCGGATGAAAGGTCATCGTTTGTTCACCTGCGCAGACTTCGTAAAAGTAAATCTGAAATTTTTTCTTCGCCCTCAATCCTGCCTGCATGGTCAGCATACTTGCCGCCTGATGGTCTCTATGGGAATCAATGGGCCACTGCGTGAAAACCAAATCCGGTTTTTCACTTTCCATAAACTCTGTCATCTTGGTGATCCACTCATTATTAACCATCGTGTCGCCATCAACCTGACCAAGAAAGGAATGCTTGACTTTCAGAATCGCACAAGCTGCTACCGCTTCTTTTGTTCGGATACTTGCAGCCTCATCGGATGATTTCCCCTCGATCCCACCTTCTCCTCGAGTCAGATACAAGACTTTCACATCATGGCCTGCCGCACTAAACTTTGCCAAAGTTCCTCCACATCCGCTTTCCGGGTCATCCGGATGGCCACCGACACAAACTACTTTCAGTTTGGTGGTTTGATCTTCTGGTTTTGTCTGAGAAAGTGCTGAAAGCGGCAAAGCAGCCAGGCTCACCAGTGATGCTTTCTTGAAGAATTCCCTTCTTGAGTTTTTTTGGTTCATGGGTTCTATTGTTTGCTAGCGCGCGCATGTCGCGCGTGCTTCAAGTTCATTCTCACAAGTAATCAATTTCCAAAACTCCCTTTCCCCCTGAGTAATCAATAGCGCTGCTATATTTCCAATGTTGCGGTTCAAAGACTAATCCTGCCTCTACCGGGTTCATATGGGTATATTCAACTTTTTGAGAAATCACTTCCGGACTCCAAAGTTCTATGGGATGATTTCCTGCTTGCCACAATTTACCGGTTTTCACATTACTGGATTCAAAAGCTGCTTATTCAAACATCAATACAAGCCAATACTTTCTGCTTTCAACAGGATTTTGCTTTACTGCCAATTGAATTCTTTTTGAAGTAAACTCTTTAAACTTTCCCAGAATTAATTCTG
>JBILPR010000467.1:0-3093 GCA_044373795.1 Algoriphagus sp.
ACTGTATGAAATAAGGTATAAAAAGCAAAAAGGTGACCATGTAATGATCACCTAATTTTTTAGTAGCGGGAACAGGACTCGAACCTGTGACCTTCGGGTTATGAGCCCGACGAGCTACCAACTGCTCCATCCCGCGATATTGTGATGCAAATGTAAGGACAAACTATCAAAAATCAAGTACCTTTGTGAAAAATTTCTTAGAATGACTCAACCAATCCATCAAGCCGGCTTCGTAAACATCATTGGAAAACCCAATGTGGGCAAGTCCACCCTGATGAATATCCTTGTAGGTGAGCGACTTTCAATTATTTCTTCCAAAGCCCAGACTACAAGACACCGAATCCTCGGGATGATTAATTCCGATAATTATCAGATAATATTTTCTGATACACCAGGAATGATGAAACCTCAGTACGAGCTTCACAAGAACATGATGAGCTTTGTCAATATTTCCCTGGAAGATGCTGACGTGATCGTGTTCGTCACAGATCTATTCGAAACAGAAGAAGAGATTGAGGGAATCATCGAAAAAATCAACCTGTCCGGGATCCCTGTGTTATTGGTCATCAATAAGATTGATTTGGCAAAAGAAGGCCAATTGGATAAAGTGACTGAATATTGGACTTCCCGAATCAAAGCCAGCACGGTAATTTTTATTTCAGCTCTTGAGAAATTCAATACCGAGAAAATCCTTCAGGAAATTCTGGATAGACTGCCTGAGCATCCGGCTTTTTATGACAAGGGGGAACTAACCGACAGACCTGAGAGGTTCTTTGCCTCTGAGATCATTCGGGAGAAGATTTTCAATAACTATAAAAAAGAAATCCCTTACAGCAGCGAAGTCTCCATCGAAGACTTCCTGGAGGAATCAAAAATAATTAAAATACGTGCTACCATTTACGTCGAGCGCGAAAGCCAAAAAGGTATTATCATCGGCGATCAGGGTAAAATGCTAAAGAAAGTAGGCATTGAAGCAAGGGAAGAATTGGAAAAATTCTTCAAAAAGAAGGTCTATCTCGAAACCTTTGTAAAGGTGGAGACAGACTGGAGAAAAAATAAGTTGAAACTGAAAAAATTTGGGTACGACCCAACCTGATTATGGCAAATATAGTAGCGATAGTCGGCAGACCAAATGTGGGTAAATCCACTTTGTTTAACCGACTGGTAGAAGAGAGAAAAGCGATCGAGGACAACATGAGCGGTGTGACCAGAGACAGACATTACGGTCATGCTCAATGGTCTGGAAGATTCTTCTCTGTCATCGACACTGGCGGATACGTAACAGGGTCAGAGGATATTTTTGAAAAAGAAATCCGTAAGCAGGTTAAACTTGCCATCGAAGAGGCGGATGTAATCCTCTTTGTGGTGGACTGCCATAGCGGACTTACAGATTTGGATTTAGAGTTCTCAAGAGAACTTAGAAAATCTAAAAAGCCAATCTACGTAGTTGCCAATAAAGCTGATAATCAGGAAAAAAGCTTTGCCTCACATGAATTTTATTCTCTGGGAGTGAGCGATTTCGAAGTTTATCCAATTGCTGCGGCAAGCGGAAGCGGAACTGGTGAATTACTCGATGCTATCATCACTCAATTCGAAGATGAGGGCATTGAGGATCCGGATGCCGGAATTCCAAAAATCTCGATTTTGGGAAGACCAAATGTTGGTAAATCATCGTTTTTGAACTCTTTGCTAGGCGAAGAAAGATCAATCGTAACAGATGAAGCCGGAACCACCCGAGACGCAATCCATACCAGATACAAGCTGTATGGTCAAGATTTCATTATCACTGACACTGCCGGTATTCGTAAAAAATCCAAAGTAACAGAAGACGTTGAATTTTACTCTGTTATGCGCTCTTTGCGAACTCTCGAAGAATCCGACGTGGTAATCGTAATGGTGGATGCTACCAGGGGAATGGAAGCACAGGATGTCAATCTGATAAGCCTTGCGATCAAAAATAACAAGGGAATTATGATAATGGTGAACAAGTGGGATTTGATCGAAAAAGATCATAAAACCATGAACACGATTAAAGAAGATATGCTGGAAAGGCTGGGAGAAAATAAATGGATCCCGATTATTTTCACTTCAGTGACTACAAAACAGCGAATTTTTCAGGCGATTGAACTGGCCGTTAAGGTTTACGAGAATAAAACCAGAAGAATTCCGACCTCTAAATTGAATGATATTCTTCAACCTGAAATTGAAAAATATCCGCCGCCTGCCTGGAAAGGAAAGTACATCAAGATCAAATACATCACTCAATTACCTACCAAAAACCCTGTATTTGCCTTTTTCTGCAATCTTCCGCAGTATATTAAATCGCCATACACGAGATTTTTGGAAAATCGTCTGCGAGAAAACTTTGATTTCGAGGGCGTTCCTGTGAAAATAATTTACAAAGCCAAATAAAAAAATATTTAGACAGCACTTGTTTAATTATCAAAAGTAATCATACATTTGCACCGTAATTAAGAAAACCACAAAAAATGAAAAAGGTATTTGCAATTTTCGCAATCGTTGGCTTGATGGCTACTGCATCTTGCGGCAACAAAGAAGTTACTGAAGAAGTAACTGTAGAAGAAGTAACAGTTGAAGAAACAGCTCCAGTTGAAGAAGTTGTAGTTGACACAACTGCTGTTGCAGCTGACACTACTGCAGCTCAGTAATTGAGATTCAGTTTTCAACGCTTCAAAAAAATTTAGAGCCTCAATTGAGGCTCTTTTTTTTGTACTTTTCGATATGGTTATTTCTGAAAAACTATCTGCAATTTTAACCAAACATCTGCCAAATCCGGCTGTTGACTATTGCATCAAACTTTGGCAACAAGAACCCTTTAATTTCAAGACTACGGCAAGCCGAAAGTCTAAGCTTGGGGATTTCAGATACAGAAGAGACCAAACCTATCAAACGATAACTCTGAACGGTGATTTAAATCCCTATCAGTTTCTGCTCACTTACATTCACGAGGTTGCCCACTTGCATACCTTTGTTCGTTTTGGAATCGAGATCCCCCCCCACGGGAAAGAATGGAAATCCACTTTTCAGCAATTGATGTTTCCTCTGCTTTCAATCGGCGCTTTTCCTGTTGAT
>JBILPR010000134.1:0-10737 GCA_044373795.1 Algoriphagus sp.
GAATTTGTTTCCTATTCTCGGATCAGAGCCTATCCCTTTTCTAACCATATTGGCATCAGCTCCCACCAATTCGCAAAGGTTGGCGATGTCATTCATGAAGGAAATTTTGGTAGCAAGCATTGCATTTGCCGCATACTTGGTCATTTCTGCTGAAGGAATATCCATGTAGATAATTCTTTCGCCACTTAATTGGAATGGCTTATAAAGCCTTTGCATGATTTCTTCTGCCCGATCATCATCTACACCGATTACAATTCTGTCTGGTTTTAAAAAGTCTTCTACAGCGGCTCCTTCTTTCAGGAATTCAGGATTTGAAGCTACTGCAAATTGTAGATCAGATCCCCTTTTGTCCAAGGCAGCTTGGATTGATGCACGAACTTTTTCACCTGTGGTTACCGGAACAGTACTTTTGGTAGCTACTACAATGTAATCAGTCATCTTGCGGCCAATCTCCTCCGCTACGGCTAATACAAATTTCAAGTCTGCTGAGCCATCTTCACCGGGTGGCGTTCCCACTGCGATGAATGCAACTTCAGCTCCCTGAATAGCTCCACCCAGATCAGTCCCAAAATGAAGTCTTTTGCTCTTATAATTTCGAATTACAATCTCTTCTAAACCTGGCTCATAGATAGGCATGATGCCGTTCTTAAGCTTCTCAATCTTTTTTTGGTCAATATCCACACAAGTCACTTCTATCCCAACATCAGCAAAACATGCTCCGGACACCAAGCCTACGTATCCCGTACCTACAACAGCGATTTTCATAATTTATTAGTTATTGTTTACTATAGTTTGAACCAAAATTCCAACTGTTGCTAAACTAGACGCTATCCCAATCCATCCTGCTGCACTTAGCCCTTGCCTTTCAGGTTTCTTGGGGACAATAATCTCAGCTCCGGGTTCCAGGTTCGGATAAAAATTAATTCCTATGAAGTTGCGGGTACTTTTGGCATCACCATTGGCATAAACAACATATGTTTTTGATCTTCTTGCGCTCTCTGTAAATCCGCCGGCTTTTGAAATATAATTTTTCAATCTTTTCAATTCTTCAAATCTTGCGGTAGTTGGAAGTAAAACTTCCCCTACCATTCTCACTGTTTGAAGTTGCTTTGGAATCTGCAAAACATCACCTTCAAACAGAATCAAATCCTCTTCTGAGCCGGGATTTTTCAATATTAATTCCAGATCAATCCCAACCAGATCTTGTTCTTTCATTCTTACCAAGTTGATAGTAGTGTCCTTCAAAAATGATCCTGTCATAGACTCTCCTTCAAATAATTTACTTTTCAAAGCTTCCTGCTCTGCTTTCTCTTTCTCAGCTTCAATCACATCTATCTTTTTATCGATCCGTTCGAACAAAAGATTCTCCGCTTCATTTGATTTTCTTTTGTTTTCCGGATCGAGATTTTCCCTGATTTCTCTAAGTGTTTTTTCTTTCAATTCTTCATCAGACAGGCCTTTGAAGTAAACAGTTCTTCTGATCAAATTAGCACCTTTTGGATAGGCAAATTGTGATAATCCTCCTGCTCGTTTTACCAAATCAGAAATACGTTCATTGGCATTCGCTATTGCAAATTCGCCCGGATATCTAACTTCGCCCTTTACTGTAACCAATTGCTCTCGTTCAAAGCCTGGGCTTCTTCGGATGAAGACGTGATCAAATGGGCTCAAAGTTTTATCTTTTTCTTCCTTAGTTAGCTGAAGATTCTTATCAATTGTCAGAGTTGAAATCGTTGCGATGTTGCCCGTACTGGCATCTCTTACTCTACTAGCTATTTCAACAGAAGAATTGGTCGCAGATTCTAACAAACCTCCTGCTCTGAGAATCAAATCACCTACGGTCATGGAAGATGCAAAGGGATATGAACCCGGAAATCCAATCTCTCCAGAAATCTTAACATAATATTCTTCTTGAATATCGTATCTGCTCGGAATGAAAAGTAAATCTTCATTTTTCAACTTCACATCCTCAACTATTCCGTCCAAAATACCCTGAAGATCCAATGGTTCTGCTGCTAAGGTCAAATCAGAATTTGTTCTGTATAAAGTGGCTCTGTTTGCAAATGCTTCGGGCTGGAGTCCTTGAGCCTTTTCTATCAGACCTTTCACTGAAAGTCCATCTTCATCCAACGAATATTCACCAGGTCGATTTACAGATCCTGTGATTTGAACTCTGTTTGAAAATCTATCCAAAGCCTCTCCTACCAAGATTTCATCTCCATCCATCGGATTAAATGTTCCGAAGTCTGACTGGGGTACATCTACTACTTTTCTTTGATTATTCTCTAACCTTCTGACAGTAAGTCGCTCTCGGTATGCTTTTGGTAAAAAACCACCTGTAAAGGCATATAAGTCTTGTAGTGTTTCCCCTGACTTAACCTCAAAAAATCCCTCACGCCGAACCGGACCAATTATTTCGACTCTAGCCTGAACCGGAGGAACAATGATCACATCATTATCCTGAAGTGTAATATTAGAAGATTGTTCCCCTTTGACAAGAAACTCATAGATATCAACTGTAGTGATTAGCCTGCTGTCTCTGTAAACCTGGATGTTCCGGAAAGCTCCATTTTCATTTGGGCCTCCTGCAGCATACAATCCATTGAAAACGGTAGCGAAAGAAGGTAAGACATAAGATCCTGGTTTGCTTAATTCCCCTACCATCGAAACCTTTATAGAGCGGATATTGCCAAGTCTCAATTGCAAAAATGTACTGGGATTAGAACCTAAAAGCCCGGAATAGATTCTTCCCAGAGCTGTTTTCAACCTTGCAGCAGCAGCTTCAATCGTAGATCCTCCTAATTGAATTGGGCCAACATTAGGTACAAAAACTCTCCCTTCCGGTGAGACTGTCAAATCAAAAGATTGCTCAGATGCGCCGTACACGTCCAACAACAACTGATCACCCGAACCAATTACATAAGAGTTAGGGGTCGGTAGGTTAAGGCTTGGACTGAAATCTAAATTCCTGTTATGAAAAAGTTTATATCCAAATATTTTTTTCTGGGTTGGCGTCAAATCATAATAAGGATCTGATATCTTCAATGAATCAAACATATCAGGCCCCTGCTCTACAGTCAGAGACCTTCCCTGATTAGTACCTGATGTTGAAGACGTGCTTGAAGTAGAAGAATAACGAAGATCATTTATACGTTTTCTGAGTTTCGCGGCTTCAGATGCGGGCATTCCTCTTTCTCTTGCAAGAGACTCAAGTTGGTTCGGATTGATCCCATTCGCTTCTGCTCTTTTGATCATTTGCTCCAATTGAGCATCTGAGAGATCATCAATTTTCAGATTTTGAATATCTGCCAAGCTTTGGCCTTGGGCCAAAGAAAACGCCAAAGAAAACACCAGCAACAGAAGGTAATTCTTGATATTGAATATAAATTGATAGTCTTTCAAATCTATTTTTTTCAAGTTCAAATCAGTTCTTTTTAAAAAAAACATCGTCTAATTTCAATAAATGATAAATAACCTGATTGAGCTTCGCCCTTTCAGTCACATTCTGTGCCTAGCTTTTAATCGCAAAAGGGAAAAGAAATTATTTCCCTACTTCCTTATCAAACAGTACAAGACCAAATGAATTGAGTCTTTCTCCGAGCAATGTAAAGACAACTTTGCGATCGATTAGGTCCTCTATTTTGGCGGTCAGGTACAAAATGTAATCATCGTTTAGATTTTCACCAGTCACTACGACTTCTATCTTTCCAGAATCAATCCCCTTAGCTATGTCTCCGACAAGCAATACTTGGTTTACTTCCCCCATACGATCCAAGATTTGCTCCAAAAGCTGATCCAAACCCAGATATTTCCGGGTGATGTCTTGAATATTGCTAAAAAAAGGATTTAGAATGTTGGCTTGATAGGATATCTTATTCTTATCTGAATGCTTAACCAGTATTCCGGCAAGGGTCAAATGGTTCAATTCTTTTCGAATGGCATTGGTGGACTCACCAAACTCTTCTGCTAATCCTCGAAGGTGACTTTTAGTTTGGGAATTGACAAAAAACTTAACAAGAAGCCTCAGTCGAGTCTTAGAAGTGATCAGAGATTCCAGCATAAAAAATATCCGCTATAGTGAGTAACAAAGGTACTCATTAGAATGGAATCCAAAAGGAAAAAGGATTTTTTCGAACGGGAAAAAATCCTTTTTCCTTTTAAAATAACCTAAAATTAACCCCTGTATAGATTGTCCGGTTTACGTTTTAACAAGTTTCTAAATAAGCTTCCGGTCATTGCACTAAATCCCCCTAAAAGAAACCCCAGTACTGCAGTAATGCCCACCAAGGTCATTCCCGTCCCTAATCCCATCAATTCCCCCATCCGATTTGGAAGAGGGCTTCCGGTATCAACACTTATATAAAGACTTTGCCCCAACCAGGCCAATCCCATCCCAATTCCACCGGCAAGAAAAGATTCAGCCCCTTTCAAACCTATTAAACCAGACAATGCTGCAATCAAGATCATGATTACCCAAAAAGGTAAAACAGGGTTCAAAAAAACAACTAACAACACGGTCACTAATACCAGGAATATAAATTTCATAATCAGTCTTTTAAAGTTGTTTTAAAAAGGACTCCTTCTGTTTGATCCAGAGTTCTGAGATTAAAATCCAAGTAGTCTCCATTTGCCCAGATTGGAATAAAATTATCATAATATTTGCTACCAGGGTTACCGGATTGTCCACCAGGATAGATTCCAAAAGCACTCATTTCATCACCAAGTTCCACTACCATTCTCCAGCTTGCTCCATTTCTTCCGCTGGTGGCATTGAGAATCCCTGAACCTCCGCCTGTATAAACATTCTTAACAGAAAAAGAACTGAACTGAGGCACAAGATGCTGAATAGTAGTCCTTTTATAATTTGCCCAGGAATAATCGCCTTCTCCTTCCTCCCATGCTTTCATTTTTTCAAGCATTTGGTCAAATCCTGCCATGACATGATCCTTGGCAGTTTCTACACTTGCGGTAGTCTTCAAGTCAAAAACGGTCCCATTCGGCTCTGAAACCAACAATTCAACAGTCCTGAAATTATTAGGGGTCACAACAGGCGCTCCAAAATCTTTCCAGGATTTCCAGATATTCTGATGGGTTTCATTCCACCAGATAAAGAATAGCGTTGGTGCTTTTTGATTTGGGTCAGCATAAAAATCCCATGACTTTAATTCATCCAGATATTGCTTGGCTTTGGGATCTGTGATGCCACTATCTCCAAGTAGATTCATTAAAACCGGCAGTGCTTCAGAAGCCAGCATATAATAATCATCAAACTGTAATTCCTTCATATCATCCACCGTAATTTCACTCATCCCTGTCAATTTCCCATTCAGCCTTCTGTTTCGATAGTGTTCATAGCTATTATCAAATACATAATATGGATAAGTTGAATCTGTCGGATGCTGATTGGCGGAGGAAACAAATCCTCTTTGCGGATTCAAAGTGCTAGCATTGTGCTCATTAGGAATAAAACCCTGCCATTCCATCTTGGGATCGGATCCATCCATGAAATATTTACCTTGTCCTTTCCATTTTAGTGGGAATTTACCCTGAATCCGCATCGCGACATCTCCCGATTTGGAAGCAAACACAAAGTTCTGCGCAGGTGCAACGTAGTAGTTGAGAGCTTCATTATAATCAGCATGATTCTTAGCTTTATTCATTTGCATGAAGGTCTTCTGCTCATTTGAACCCATATGAACAGTCCACTTTAAGGCAAAATTTACATCCTGTCGGTTGGCACCGAAAGTCTTGTCATAGACAACCGGTCCATAGTGCGTATAAACCACTGTGTCTAAATAAACAGCCTCTCCCTTTACCTTGATTTCTTCAATTCTGAAAGTGGTGGATTTCCATTCGATTCCGTATTTATAGGATTTTCTGGAATCATCCTGAAAGGTGATTTTATACCAGTCCCTGGCATCTTTTGTAGCATTAGTAACTCCCCAGGCTATGTTTTGATTAAATCCAGAGATAATCCCAAGCGCACCGGGAAGAGTTGCTCCTTTCGCAGAATGCACTGGAGTGGTCAGCTGCATCGAATACCAAAGTGAAGGCAGGTTCAAGCCCAGATGCGGATCATTTGCCAAAATCGGATTACCATTTTTGGTCTTGCTTCCTGCGACAGCCCAGTTATTGGATCCGGCACCTTCTGCTGGCTGTGGCAAAGGCTCTATCACCAGTTCGTTAGTCGGATATTCAACACTGTCCGGCTTCACGATAGGAAGCGGTTGAAAATCCCAAACCTTCCCTACTTCAATTACCGGATCTACTTTTGTGGGGAAATCAGGAAACAATTTATCCAGCATTTCATTTCCCAGAATTTTCCTCAGGTTAGAATATTCCAAATCTCTGTCACCTACCAACATGTCGGACATGTATTTAAGTAAAAGAAGAGATTTGTAAGCAGACCATGCTTCTGGTCTGTAATTCAATATTTTATATTCTACAGGAAGTCTCGCCTCATCCAGTTGATTGATGTATTGATTGACACCATCAGCGTAGGCTTCCACCAAAGCCAATGTCTCGGGATCGTTTTCCTGTAAATGTTTCAGCCCCAACTCAGCCCCAAAAGCCAAACCCTTTCTTCTCGTAATCCGGTCAAGGTCCAATGCAATCGGCCCAACAATTTCGGAGATCCTGCCGGCAGCAGCCATGGTCTGAAAATCCATCTGCCAAAGTCTGTGCTGTGCAGTCACATACCCCTGAGCCCGGTATAAATCAGCATCATTTTCTGCGAAAATGTGGGGAATCAAATTTTGATCGTACACTACAGATACCGGTGCAGAGAGGTTATCCAAAACAAGTTCCTCCTCAGCCAAGGCATCCTCGCTAATGGAGTTTTGCCAAAAACCATGACTTGGATCAAGTAAGGGAGCTAAAGGTGGTATGGATCCAAGCGGTATGGACACAGCCACCGCAAGCATAACTGTTAAAACAAGGACAAAGAAAAAACTGAAGTATTTCATTTGTTGGAAATAAAGTGACGGAGCGAATTTACCCGAATCTCTGAATCTTTCTACACTCAAACTCTGTCTTTTTAATTCATTTAAAAAAACAAAAGCCCTCGATTTAATAAATCGAGGGCTTTTTAGGGTTTCAACCTCATTGAATGGTAATTGGGAGTTTTAATTTTTCCCAACGAATCACCAATCCTGGAGATTCGATATCGATAGACAATCTCTCTTGGGCTGTTGCTTCCCACATAGGGGTAGCTTCTACTCTCAAGACGTCAAACTTTTCATCGTATTGAAAATGACCATGCTCCAGGTTCCACTCCGAATTAAAGATGACAGACCATGCACCGGTTTCTTTTGGAATGGTGAAGATTGAATATTTTCCTGCTGGCAAAACTTTGCCTTCTACTGTCATATCCTGAGCAATCTCCACGTAGCTCGCTTCATTTGCGCCAGTTCTCCAAACAACATTATACGGAACAAGGTCCCCCCACAAAACTCTGCCTTTCACAGCAGGTGATCCGTAGTGAACGTTAATTTTTTTACCAGCAATCTCACCATCTTTCACTTCTAAGGGACTTGGTCTCTCCTCAGAATCGACTGCAGTTTCTGCAGTTTCCTCAGTGGCAGACACATCCGTAGATTCGGTGGGTTTGGAACTACATGATACTATGGTCATGGCTGCAATAGCGCTGATCCAGATAAAATGGTTTTTTTTCATGTTTTTAAAATTTCATTTCGAAATAACTAATAATCAACAATCCTGCAAAATTTCAGCCTTCCTTAAATTTTAAACTTTTTAACGATCGATTATCAGGCAAAGATTTTGCTTTTAAACTTTTTCTAAACTGTTTTGTCAAAATACTTTAATTAACCATTTCCAGGATTTAAAATTTTCAAATTTTAATCCTTCTTCTTCGTTGTTTCGTAATATTTGCCAGCTCAATCTCAAGATTAATAAAGGTTCTTCAAAATCGTTAATGAAACTCATCACCGGATCCTTATTTATCATTTCACTTATACTTTTTTCGAGTGTTTACATATCTCCCGAGAATTTTTCATATGTAGGTCTTTTACCATTTTTTATTCCTTTCGCCTGGCTGTCAAACCTTTTTTTGTTGGCCATCCTTGCGCTTTCCTGGAGAAAACTTGCCTTTTTGCCATTGCTAGTCCTCTTGATCGGATACAAATTCGCTTTGATCACATTCCAAATTCATCCTAACAATGGGAATGCGAATGGCCTGAAAGTATTGACTTACAATGCACACGTTTTTGATTACAAATCGAAAGCAGGGGATAACTTTGATCCGAATGTTTTCATTTGGCTTCAAGATCATCCTGCTGATGTGAAGGTATTTCAGGAGTTTTACCAGGATTATACCACTCCTTCCAGAAATGCAGTCAAGATTCTTGGAAAAGACAAAGGTTTCGAACATTCCTTTCAAGTGATCGAGGGCAGCCCTCAAAAGAAATCTTACGGCATGGCTATTTTCTCAAGGTATCCAATAATTCATGAGGGAAAAGTCTTTGATAATAACCGCACAAATGGGGCAATTTTTGCAGATATCCTGGTCGAAAGTGATACAATAAGAATCTACAATGTCCATCTGGAATCTATGAAGATCGATTCGGATCGATTGGAAAATCTGGACGAAATCAAAGAAAACTATCGACAGACCCTTGGAAAGCTAAACCGTGGAAGCGTAACTCGGAGCAAGCAATTAAAAGTATTGACAGAGCACATCAAAAACAGTCCGCATAAGGTGATCCTGATGGGAGATCACAATGAAATCCCTTATTCATACACTTATTTTAAACTAAGCGAAAACCTGGTAAACGCATTTGAAAAAGCTGGTCATGGTTTTGGATTCACTTACAATAAAATACTTTTTTTCCTGAGAATAGACCATATTTTCTCTGATCCCAGTTTGAAAGCTATCCAGTTCAAAACGCATCGTGAAGTAGATTATTCCGACCATTACCCGGTCTCGGCTACCTTCACATGGGACGGACTTAAGAAATAATTCTCTATTTCAGATACTTCTTTTCCCAAACCTTCCGCAGGGGTAAAAGCAACAAAGGAAGCAAAATCAAATCTGCCAAAAGCGCAAAAATAAGGGAAGATGAAATCAGCAGTCCGGTGAAATGAGTCACTCCAAACTGGCTGAAAATTAATAATCCGAAACCAAAAACCAAGATGACGGAGGTAAGGATGATGGCTTTTCCCGTTTCTAAAAATGTGCGTTTGATTGCATACAGGAGGTTTTTCCCGGTATTGAGTTCCAATCGAAGCCGGGTCATAAAGTGAATCGTGTCATCGACCGCTATCCCAAATGCAACCGTAAAGAGAATCGCTGTCGTCAGTTTGAACTCAATACCCAGCAAATACATCAAACCAAGCATCCAAACGAGCGGGATAATATTTGGAATTAGCATAATGAGGGAGATTCTCCATGATCTAAACAAAAAGCCTGCGATCATTCCTACCAAAACAAAGGCAACTCCCAATCCCTTAGCCATCTGATAGCTAACCGATTGATGACCCCGATCGATCAGGTAAGCCGTACCAGTCCATCTTACTTTTAACAAACCCGGATCGATTTCATTTTCCACAAACTTATCCAGAATCGCGCGACGCTTGCCCATTTCGAGTGAGCCTAAATCTGCCGCTCTTGCACTGATTCTCCCATCCACCCCATCCTTGGTGATTACTTTTAGGTCTATTTGTTTTTGAGCAGGAGCCAAGTACCTTTTCATCCGTTGAAATTGTCCGGCGGTCGGAACTTTAAAAGCTCTTTCATCTCCTTGATTTTGAGCTTGATTGAGAGTTTTGATTAAGGTCAGGGGTGAAATTATCTGTCCGCCGCCAAAGAGTGATGAAACCTGATTTTCTACTTTTTCGATCTCCTTCAAGACTTCGAGATCCAGTAATGACTTAGCGTCCGGTCCCACGGATATAGATAATTCCAGAGGGTTTGAACCCCCAAATTGCTCATCGAAATAGACGAAATCCTTTTGTATGGGATGGTCCTGAGGAAGATTATCGAGAAGATAACCATTGATTTTTAGTTGAGAAGCCAGGCCAAGCGCTATCACTGTCAAGCCAACAAAACTTGCGAGCACCCATTTTCTTCGATGAAAAATAAAGCTCAGTAAAGCTCTTAAAATGGAATTTTCAAAAGATTCAGAACCACCGTTCCTGACTTTTACCGGAATCAGGTACAACAATCCCGGAGTTATTAAAATCACCGAAATAAACATCACCAAGACTCCAATTCCCGTAGTCAGCCCAAAATCCTGAAGAGCAGGGATCGAAGTAAAATAAAGGGAAAAAAATCCGAATGAGGTAGTTAAAACTGTCAACAGGACAGGTTTCCAAAGTCCCAAAAACACCTCCTCAATGCCAGCATTCTTCTGAACTCCGGTATTAATGACTTTGGTGAGATGAGTGATAAAATGAATAATAGCACTCAGTCCAACAATCAGAAATATAGTTGGCTGCATCACCGACATCACATCGAGTGCTTTTCCAGAAAGAAGAATCAACCCAAAGGCCCACGCAATCCCAATTATCAGCACCATTATCGGAATAACCATTCCCCACCAGGATCTGTAAATCAAGGCCAGCATTCCGATCATCAACAGGATCGAAAAACCTATAAAAAGACCAAACTCCTTTTGCATGAGATTTACAAAATCACCCTGAGCCTGAATCTTTCCCGCAACTGCCACAGGAGTAATCCCTTTTCTTTCAAAGACACCTTTTATGGTCAAATAAAGGGAA
>JBILPR010000135.1:0-10736 GCA_044373795.1 Algoriphagus sp.
ACCAAAATTCTTTTCGTAAATCTCAAAATCAGGAATTTGGGAACGCAGATGTGCTGAATGCTCTATCATCCAGTCATTCTCCAACGTTTTTGGTTCATCTCCGCAAAAAATTGACTTGGGATTTCCCAAATAATGGTTTTCTGCGAAAGGATTTCGGATCAGAACTACGTCTGAAATATCAGTTAAAAAGAGATCGGTAATCTGATTTCCATCCTTTTTCAAAAAATTCAGGTAAAGAAAATACCGGAATACATTTGGATTAAATGAGTCGGTTGAGTCGGATCGGATGAAAATCAAATTCTCGGTTTGATGTTCTTTGCAGGTTTCTTCTGAGAAACCATTGTGAAAAATGATCCCTTGTAATCCTGCCTTATGGACCGAATCTACCCAGGCTTTCACCAGTTCAAAATCATCGGAAGGTAAAGTTTCGTTTCTGTTCACATCATACCTGCCTGTGATCAGGCTCGCCATGATGACTTGTTGCTTTAGTCCAGGTGAAGAGTTCATTAAGAGTTCAGAAGCTGGGTTTCCCGTTTGAGTGTGGAGCAGACACTGTCAGGATTATTTCGATAGTAGATGTAAGTGCGTAAATCTGCTTTTTTCACTTTAAAGCTTTTGGCAGCCTGCTCAAAAAAATGGGCATCAGCAGCGTATTGACTTTCAAACCCGATGGTCTCAAAAACTTCTCTTTTTCCAAAAAGAGTTGCAAACAAAATGCAATCATCCACGTGGATCAGCCTGTCAAAATCAAACTTATCCGGCACAAAATAATCTGCTTCTTCATCCACAATGGTGTCAGTGGTGGAGGCGATCAAGTCAAAGTTTTCCAATTCCTCCAGGCATGCACTCAGATGATTGGGCTTAAACTCATCGTCTGCATCCAGGATTGCGATGTATTTTCCTTTACTGTTTAAGATTCCCCGATTGATGGACAGAGATTGGCCGCGATTAGTATGTCTGATGTAAATTACTTCGTGGAGGATCTTTTCCACGTATTCCAGCAACTGAATATGAGTTTCGCTTTCGCTTCCGTCATCGATGATGATCAATTCAAAATCCTGAAAATCCTGAATTAAGACTGACTCTATCGCTCTTTTGACCAGCTCAATTTCTGTGTTGTAAACTGACATCAGTACTGAAATCGTAACTCCGGTTTCACTGTCAAAAACTTCCTCTTCCTCTTTCATTATAGATTGGGAATTTAATCCCCATTAGTACTAATAGCTTTAAGCCGAATAAGTTCAAAACTACCGGTTTTATTCTACCAGATTGAGAATAATTGAGGCCTTAATCATCTCAATCTCCTATTTTTTTTTAGCCCCCCTTTTTTCCTCTCAAGTAAAGTTAAAAAGGTCCTGCAGGCATCTGGACATATTCCAATTTAATTGAGCCGACTTCTTCAATGATGAGTTTTATCAATTCCGAGAAAGGCAAATCCTTTTTTTAAAGTTCGATTACGTCTCCGATTTCCGGCAAAATCGGCTTGATTTTAAATTTATTTTCAATCAGATCAGCTAGAATTTCTCTGGGGCGATTTTCCCCGTGAACCAGGACTAGTTTTGGATTGGAAGGAGCGAGGTAAGAAAACCACTCTAAAAGCTCAGTTTGTCCGGCGTGAGCGCTGAATCCATTGAGAGTATGAATTTTTGCTTTCACCGTAACATCCTCTCCGTAAATTCGGACCACTTCTGCCTTTTCAACTAATTTTCTGCCCAAGGACCCCTGAGACTGGAATCCCACAATGACCACATGCGTATTAGGACTTCCAAGGTTGTGAATGAGGTGATGAAGAATCCGTCCACCGTTACACATTCCCGCTCCTGCCAGAATCATACAAGGGCCATTTATTTCATTCAGGGCTTTGGAAGTTGTCCCGGTGGGGCTCGGAATGAAGTGTTTTAGATCCACAGGAAATGCTCCCTTTTGCTTCAGAATTTGAAACTCTTCATCCAATAAATCCTGGTGGTTCTGATACACTTCTGAGGCTTTTAGCGCCATCGGGCTGTCCAGATAAACTGGGAAAGGTTTGATCCTCCCCGAATTAAAAAGCTCTGCCATATGATAAATGATCTGTTGAGCCCGGCCAATGGCAAAAGTTGGGATCAGGATTTTCCCGCCTCTCTCACTAACTTCCGTGACAATTCTTTCAAAATCAGCTACGGTGTCCTCGTAGGATTTATGATCGCGGTCTCCGTAGGTAGATTCCATAAAGACCAGATCGGCATAGTTAAAATGCTCAAAAGGACTCAGTAAGGGCAAAGTCAACGGACCCAGATCCCCGGAAAAGGCGATGACTTTCTTCTTACCATCTTCTTCCACAATCAACTCAATACTTCCGGAACCAAGCATATGGCCGGCTTCGATCCAGCGGGCCGAAATGTCTTCAGTGATCTGAATATGTTCTCCAAATGGAACCGGATGCGCGAGTTCGTTCATGAATTCCACATGCTCGGTATTATACAAAGGCTCGACAAGAGGCATGCCCTCTCTCCACTGCTTTCGGTTTTCGCGCATCGCATCAGAAACCTGAATTCTTGCAGAGTCTTGCAAAATGATCTGAGAAAGCTCCAGGGTCTGAATCGTGCTGTAAATCGGACCATTAAACCCATGCTTGACCAGGAGTGGTACTCGTCCAGTATGATCCAGATGTCCATGAGTCAAAAGAATAGCCTGAACTTTAGCTGGTGTAGCGCCTTCAGGGAGCTGGTTTTTTGCTTCAGTGTCTTTTCCGCCCTGAAACATTCCGGCATCTATTAAAATTGAGGATTTCTGAGTTTGAACCAGGTAGCAGGAACCGGTTACTTCTCCTCCGGCAGCACCGAAAAGTTTGATTTTCATGGGTTGTGGTCTTGGGAGTCTTGAAATTATTTCTAAAAGATTTTTGAGAAAAAAAGGAATGCTTCATGTTAAAGACAGAGGAATTTAACCAAAAGTTAAACCACGAAATATAAAAGCTTCTTTTAATTATGGGCTATTCCGATTAGTTCATTCAAAAGAATAATCGGATAACAATATTCAGTTAACCAGTTTTACTAACCTTGAACGGGAAAGGAATGTCACTTCATCATACCCAAAATCTCATCGAGGTATTCGCGGTTATTTGAGAGGCGAGGCACTTTATGCTGCCCGCCAAGTTTGCCTCTCTTTCCCAACCAGGATTGAAAAAGGCCTTCCGGTGCCTGGTGGATAATAGGGATGTTGAGCGCAAGATCTTTGTAGCGCTTGGCATCGTAATCAGAATTTATTTTTCGTAAGCTCCCATCCAGCAAGTCCCTGAACTGATTCAAATCTTTCGGTGCGGTTAGAAATTCGATTACCCATTCATGTGCTCCTTTTGATCCTGATGAGTCAAAATAAACGGGTGCTGCGGTGAAGTTTGCAATGGTCGCTCCGGTTGCCTCACAGGCCAGCTCGATGGCCTTTTCAGCATTTTCCACGATTACTTCTTCCCCAAAAGCATTGATGAAATGTCGGGTTCTTCCGGATATATGGAATCTAAAAGGATAGGTGCTGGTGAATTTCACGGTATCCCCGATTTTATATCTCCAGAGGCCTGCATTGGTACTGATGACCAGCGCATAGTTTTTCCCAACTTTCACATCTGCCAGAGAAATTACCTGAGGATTTACGGCGTCCAGTTCTTCCATTGGAATAAATTCATAGAAAATCCCATAATCCAGCAGGAGCAAAAGCTCATCTGAATCCTTCTGATCCTGCAGACCGAAAAATCCCTCGGAAGCATTATAGGTCTCCATATACTGCATTTTTTCGGAAGGAATCAATCCCTTGAAGAGTTTGCGGTAAGGACCGAAAGCCACAGCGCCATGAAAGAAAACCTCCAGATTTGGCCAGACTTCCAGGATGTTTTCGGCTTTTTTGAGTTCGAGTATCTTCTGAATCAGTACGATCGTCCAGGTCGGTACTCCTGCAATGGACGTCACGTTTTCATTCATCGTTTCAGTGGCCATCTTTTCGATTTTGGCTTCCCACTCACCCATCAAGGCAGTTTCGAGGGATGGCGTTCGGATGAATTGCGCCCAAATCGGCAGATTTTGCATGATCACAGCGGAAATGTCTCCTGCCCGGGCAGTTCCTTCCGGGTTGAGAGGATTGGTTTCCAGAGTTCCTCCGATGGTTAGGCTTTTCCCGAGAAAAACTTTTGAATCAGGATTATTGGAAAGGAAAAGAGAGATCATGTCTTTTCCCCCTTTGAAATGGCATTCTTCCAGACTTTCGGTGGTCACTGGAATATATTTGCTTCGTGAGGAAGTGGTGCCGGATGACTTGGAAAACCATTGGATGTCCGTATTCCAGATCACGTTTTGGGTTCCTTTCATTGTTTTATCGATGTAGGTTTTCAGTCCTTCGTAGTCGTTGACTGGGACTTGTCTGGCAAAATCCTCGTAGGTTTTGATATTCGAAAACTCGAACTCCTTTCCAAATTCCGTCTTTTTCCCTGCTTCTATCAGTTGGCGAAAGATGGAATCCTGAATGGTTATGGGGTTTTGTTTGAAATTTTCGATTTGTCCCAGCCGACTTTTGAAGAGCCATGCCACAAAGGTGTTAAGTACTTCCATTAATGAAAAACTTTCCGTTTCAACACAAAATTACTGCCCAGGTAGACTTTCCTGACTTGC
Source organism: Algoriphagus sp. (assembly GCA_044373795.1). Taxonomy (GTDB): domain Bacteria; phylum Bacteroidota; class Bacteroidia; order Cytophagales; family Cyclobacteriaceae; genus Algoriphagus. Next base: position 4,638 of record JBILPR010000135.1, read on the forward strand.
TCATCGGCGGCAAGTTCTTCAGCTGTTCCTGCCTTCAGAAGGCGTCCTTCAAACATCAGATATGCTCGATCGGTGATGGAAAGGGTTTCGTTTACGTTGTGATCGGTGATGAGAATCCCGATGTTTTTATCTTTGAGTTTGGCGACGATAGTTTGGATTTCTTCCACCGCTATCGGATCCACTCCTGCAAAAGGCTCATCCAGCAATACGAATTTGGGATCGACAGCCAATGCGCGGGCGATTTCAGTTCTTCTTCTTTCACCTCCGGAAAGCACCATTCCCAGATTTTTGCGGACATGGGTCAAGCTGAATTCTTCCAACAGACTTTCGACTTTCTCCTTCTGCTCTTTCTTTGGGAGCTTGGTCATTTCCAGTACGGCCAGGATATTTTCTTCTACCGAAAGCTTTCGAAAAACCGAAGCCTCCTGTGCCAGATACCCGATTCCGAGCTGAGCACGTTTGTACATCGGCAGCCCGGTAATGTCCTTGTCCTCTAAAAATATCTTGCCTTCGTTTGGCTGAATCAGTCCTACGATCATGTAAAAAGAAGTCGTCTTTCCGGCACCATTTGGCCCCAGCAAACCGACAATTTCGCCTTGCTTCACTTCGACAGAAATGTCATTGACTACACGGCGGCCCTTATAAATTTTTACCAGGTGTTCGGCACGAAGAATCATATCAGTCAAATTTGATGTCTTTCACGTAGAGTTGTAAACTGGATTTGTCCCGGAAGAAATTTTCTCTCATTTCGGCCACTATATCGAATCGCATTTTGCCGCGAAGCATATTGACTGTGGTGAGATCCGGGTCCTTGGTGCGGTCAGCCATCCCAAATCCCAGACAAATGGGAGTGGTTACTTGTCCGTCTTGATTGATCTTGAAGCGTAAATGTTTGTCTTTCAATACAGTAACGTCTTCGGCGAATACGTTTGAGATTCGAAAAACCGGCTCGGTGTTACCAGGGCCAAATGGAGCCATTTGCTTCAGAATACTGTAAAACTTATAATTGATCTGATCCAAGAGCAATTCGTCATCCACCTCAATTACAGGTTTGCGATGGATTTCTTCGATTCTGCTTTTTACAACGGATTCGAATTTAAGTTGGAAGGCTGCGACATTTTCCACCGGTAGCGTCAAACCTGCGGCGTATTTATGTCCGCCAAACTGGTCGAGTAAGTCTGCACATTCGGCGATTGCTTCGTAAATATCGAAGTCCACCACGGATCTCGCACTTCCGGTTGCTTTGGAATTTGATTCCGTCAGGATGATGGTCGGCCGGTAATATTTCTCAATGCAACGGCTGGCGACAATTCCGATCACACCTTTATGCCAATCTTCTTTGAACAAAACTGTGGAATTCCACTCCGCCATATCCTCACGGGCAGCGATCATTTCAAAAGCCTCTTTGGTGATGTTCTCGTCGAAATTCCTTCTTGTCAAATTGACCTCGTCCACCAGCTTGGCCCGCTCCAGCGCATCTTCCAGATCTGTAGCGATCAGTAATTCTACCGAAGCTTTTGCATGCTCCAGTCTTCCTGAAGCATTGATTCTCGGGCCGATTTTGAATACGATGTCCGAAATACCAATTTCTTTTTCGATTTGGCTTCTCAAAATCAAGGCTTTCAGTCCGGCTCTCGGGGTATTGTTGATTCGATCCAAACCATAAAACGAAAGGATTCGATTTTCACCGGTGATCGGTACGATATCGGCTGCGGTGCTCACCACCAATAAATCGAGGTAAGCATAAAGCCCCGACTCATCCATTCCCCGTTTTTTGGCGAGCGCCTGAATCAGTTTGAATCCGACTCCGCAACCGCTTAGTTCCTTGTAGGGATACTTACAATCGTCACGCTTTGCATCCAGAACGGCGACTGCTTCCGGTAAAAAATCTCCCGGTGTGTGGTGATCGCAAATGATGAAGTCAACGCCTAGTTCTTTGGCCAGCTTCACTTTTTCAATTGCTTTGATGCCGCAATCGAGGGCAATGATAAGTTTAAAATCATTTTCGGCTGCATGGCGAACTCCTTTTTCGGAGATGCCGTAGCCTTCCTTGTATCGATCCGGAATGTAGAATTCCACATGTGGATAAAATCCTGTTAGGAAACTGTAAACCAATGCAACAGCCGTAGTTCCATCCACATCATAATCTCCGTAAACCAGAATTTTCTCTTCCTTCTGAATGGCTTTTTCTATTCGCTCGATTGCCTGATCCATGTCCTTCATCAGAAATGGATCGTGCAGCTGGCTTAGACTGGGTCTGAAGTATTCCTTCGCCTCTTCAAAACTCTCCACCCCCCGATTGATCAACATGTTCGCCAAGGTTGGGTTCACGTTGATTTCTCTTGCGAGAGTTTCGATTGCTTTGAGTGAGGTTTTTGGCTTCTGCTTCCAGACGTACTCCATGAGTTGGTTTTGGTATACTAGTTAATTTGAGGGGGTGATTTGTAAAAAAAATGTTTTTTTGGTTTCAAAAAGAATCTAAAAACTTCCCGGAGAAATTCCTATCCCAAGTTTTTCTGCTGTTTGTATTTTCCCCAAAAGTACGCCGGAAAGACAAGAGCTTTAAACTTCCAGTCATTTTTCTCCTTTATCTTTAAGCTTTGATCTTTATCCACTACCCTGTACATGATGTTAGCGAAGAGGCAATGACCCATCAGAGCTGCAAAAAGTACTGCGTAAGTTATCAATTCAGTCATATTAGTTTTTTTGCAAAATCAGCGCGGCCCAGTTGTCTTTGCTTCCTTCCTTGAGAAGTTTCAATCCCAAGGGAGTGGCGCACTCTATCAAATCTGCGATATCCTGCGTATAGAAACCACTTAAAAGCAAGTATCCCTTATCAACGAGCAAATCTGCATAAATGGTTATTTCGTCCAAAAGAACATTTTTATTAATGTTCGCAAGAACGATGTCAAACGGACCCTGAGGATCAACTTCGCGGATGGTGCCAAGTCCCATTCTTGTTTTGACATGATTCAGGTCAAAGTTTTCATTTCCATTGTCCACGCACCAGTCGTCGATATCGAAAGCTTCCACTTCTTTGGCACCCAAAATATCTGCCATAATCGCCAGAATGCCTGTTCCCGAACCCACATCAAGTACGCGCTTGCCGACATGGTCGATCTGCCCCTGATGTCGGAGCATTTGAAAAGTGGTCGCGTGGTGTCCTGTGCCAAATGACATTTTGGGATTAATGACTATCTCGTGCTGAAAACCCGGGACGGATGGATGAAATGAAGCGCGAACATAGACCAAGTCATCCACGGGAATTGGGTCGTAGTTTTTCTCCCACTCCTCATTCCAATTTACTTTGGGCATTTTGCCTTCGGAAACCACAAGCTGACCTTCTTCTTTGTATTGGGCGATGACAGCATCAAATGCTTCCCGGTCAAAACCTTCTTCAAGTGTATAAGCATCGATTCCTTCCTCAGTCTCAAGGAAAGAATCAAAGCCAATTTCCGATAATTCGGCAATCAGGATTTCCCGAAATTCATCGAGACATGTGATTTTAAACTCCAGGTAATCCATTTGAATTTAGTACGATTTAATGATGTCCAGGAAGTCACGTGATTTCAGGGATGCTCCTCCGATCAATCCTCCGTCTACGTCCGGCTTGGATAGCAAGTCAGCTGCATTTCCTGCATTCATGCTGCCTCCGTAAAGGATGGAGATATTGCCGGCTAAGTCTTTTCCGTATTTGGAAGCTATATGTCTTCTCAAGGCTGCGTGCATTTCCTGAGCCTGATCTGATGTTGCGGTTTTGCCGGTTCCGATAGCCCAGATGGGTTCGTAGGCGATCACGACTTTTGACATGTCTTCAGCACTCAAGCCAAAAAGACCCTCTGTAAGTTGATATTTTACATTTGCTTCATGCGTTCCCGAAGTTCTGATGTCGAGCGATTCACCGCAGCAGAAAATCGGTGTCAGTCCTTGTGCCAAGGCTGCGACTACTTTTCTACCCAATAATTCATTTGTTTCTTTGAAATATTCACGACGCTCGCTGTGTCCGATGATCACGTATTCCACGCCAAATGAGGCAAGGATTTTCGCAGAAACTTCTCCTGTGAAAGCTCCAGATTCTTTATCGGAACAGTTTTGAGCTCCAACAGCGATGCCGGCAGTATCTCCAATCAGCTTTTTCACCGGGAAAATATGCGGGAATGGCGGATTCAAAACAGCGATAACGTCTTTGACATTTTCGTCTTTGTACATGTTGACAATCTCCGAAGTAAGTTTTTGACCTTCTTCAAAAGTCAGGTTCATCTTCCAGTTGCCGGCAATGATTTTTCTACGCATGGTGAGGGTTGAGATTATTAAATGGTTTGGAAAAAAGAGTTAGCGGGGTAATTTGCCTTAAAAATACGGAAAATGTCCAGTTGGGGAAAATATAACCCGGATCAGCCTCCAAAAAAGTACTGGTCCGTCGAAGAAGCACATGAAAAGCTTTCGACTTATTGCGCATATCAGGAGCGCTGCCAATGGGAAACCAGAAGGAAACTGTATGAAAAAGGCATTCAGGGAGATAAAGCGGAAGAGTTGATTGCTGAGATGATCACCGAGGGCTTCATCGACGAAGAGCGATTTGCCAGAGCTTTCGCCAGGGGGAAATTCAAACTCAAAAAATGGGGGCGAACGCGAATTCAACGGGAATTGAAGATGCGTGAAATCAGTCCGCGGTGCATCCAATACGGGCTTTCAGAAATCGATCCGGAGGAATATTACGATGTGCTGTTAACCCAGGCAGAACGCAAATGGGAAAAGACAACCGAAAAAGAGCCGTATAAAAAGCGATTCAAAATCAGTCAATACCTGATGAGCAAAGGGTTTGAGCAGGATTTGGTACAGGAGGCGATTGTGGAAGTGAGCAAGGAAGTTTAGTCAACGGATGACGGTCCACAGCTTTTGGTAAGCTAACCGTTCGCACCGAAAAGAATTTTACTTATTCCGAAATTGATTCGAATTTCTAATAGCCTACGAAGTTCAGAAAGACGAGCCGTCGACTTTCGTCTGTTGACCCAAATTACTCAATCATCTCACTCATTATTTTCGCAGAAAGGAGGCAAAGTGGAATTCCTCCTCCGGGATGGACGCTACCTCCGCAGAAATAGAGGTTTTTGATTGAAGAGGAGAAGTTGGCGTGGCGAAGGAAAGCAGCAAACATGTTATTTGAGCTATTGCCGTAGAGCGCGCCCTGAGCGCTGGAAGTTCGGGATTCGATCGTTCGCGGATCCAGTATATCTTCCACTTCGATAAGCGATTCGATATCGGTTTTCAAAATTCTGTTGAGCTTTTGGATGATATTTTTTCTGGCCTCACCGATTAACTGATCCCAATCCTGACCCTGATTATTGGGTACATTGATCATCGTAAACCAATTCATGCAGTCCTGTGGCGCATCATCCGATTTGTATACTGAAGTGATGTTGATGTAGACCGTCGGGTCTTGGGTGATCGTTCCTTTTTTGAAAATATGATCAAATTCCTCCCGATAGTTTTCCGAGAAAAGGATGTTGTGGAGGTCAAGTTCAGGGAAGTTCTTATTGATTCCCCAGTAAAATATCAGGGCCGAACTTGATTTCGGCTGGTCCAGTAGTTTTTTGGGCTGTTTTTGATTTCGCAGGATAGTCTTGTAAGCATTGACCATGTCCATATTGGTGACGACAAGATCTGCCGGATGGGTTTTTTTACCGATCCGTATTCCTGTTGCTCGCCCGTTTTCCACCAGGATTTCATCTACTTTTTCCCCAAAATAATACTTCACCCCGAGTTCCTTGGAGAGTTTGTAAAGGCTTTGGGTGATGTCATGCATTCCTTTTTTAGGGAAAAAGGCACCGATGTTAAATTCCAGGTGAGGGATAATGTTGAGCGTGCCCGGGGTTTGGTACGGGTTGGAACCGTTGTAAGTCGCGTACCGGTTGAAAAGCTGAATGAGTTTGGGGTGGTTGAATTGGGATTCGTTGGCGCCGTTCATGGTGGAGAAAATTCCCAGTTTTCCCATTTTCAGATAGGAGCGCAGCGCCTGAGGATTGGTCCAGGTGCCAAGTTTATGCAGCGAGCGATGCATAAATAGCGGGGCAAGATGATCGTAAATGAAAGCAGATT
>JBILPR010000468.1:0-3085 GCA_044373795.1 Algoriphagus sp.
TAAAATAAGGCAGGGTTTGAAGTCCAAAATCAGTTGCTGTGGAAAGTCGACCGTTGTCTGTCGTCGATTTTACCTGACCATTTCCCCAATCCAAAACAATCCGGGAGCTTTGATTTCGGTCGTTCCTTCCGGTACTTCAATCATGGTGGCGTAGGTAATCGGAAGAATCAGATCACCATTCGAGTTTCTGATTTCCACCGGAAGTCCTTCTTTAGCATGAATATGAATGGTGCTTTCTGCAAACCATTTTTTGAAAATCCCTGACCGAACCGGGTAATATTTCCAGTCTCCATCCACGATAGTCAGATTCATCAGAGTTGTTTTCTCCTCCAATTCAAGTGCTTTTTGATGTGATATTCCGACCAGATGAACTGCTTTGTGGTTGCTTTCGATCAAGTATTGAAGGCCTTTATTCAGGAAGTCCCCCTCATTTACGGTCAAAAATTTCAGAGGATATTGCTCTTCCAGAAGTTGAGGATTGGATTTTTGAAATTCTTCTGAAGCCAGAATGACGTCGATTTTTATTCCCCAACTTAAGACCTGATCAATCGCTTCTTCGCTTACCAGCACTGTCGGCACCCATTCCAGCATGGCCGAAACCTGCTCAAAATGAATTTCGTCCGCATTCAAAATGAACACAGCCGGCTCTTGCTGGTCTTTGACAAAATGGTGGGACGACATCAGCTCCAGATTTTACGGTAGAAATTCAAGGCATTACCGTAGGCCAGATCTTTCAATTGATTTTTGTCCAGATCGGTTTCGAGATGATCCAGAAGGGAGGGGTATTTTCCTGAATTTTCTGCCAATGGGAAATAGAAAGGAATCCTACTCTGATCCGGGAAATTGCCGGTATAGAAGAAGTCAGCGCCAAAGCAAACAGACTTCTCAGCGCCGATTGCAAATCCGTGAAGCAAATGATCGAATAGCCTTTCCGGAACATCCGTATCCAAAAATGCACGGAGGAAATTCACCCCGATGATTCCTCCCCGATGGGCGATTTCTTTGGCAAATTCATCTGTCAGATTTCGACGGTGATTCCAGATAAACCTGAAATTGGAATGGCTGGCAATCACCGGGATGTCCAGCTTTTGTAAATCAATATGATTTATAATTCCTTCTGCGAGTAAATCGGAGGTATGAGAAAGATCAATGGGAATCTGCTTTCCTGTCATGTAATCAAGCAGACGTTTTCCGTCCTCTTTCAATCCTATTCCATCGGTATAGTTGCCTCCCCCAAAGCGGTTTTCGGTGTGATGTGTCAGGCTGATGTAGGCAAATTTTCCAACCTGGGCCAGAAGCTTGTCGAATTGGGCACGAATCTCTTTCCAACTCGCATGCTCATTTCCAAAACCGGAGGCGTTTTCAACCGAAGCAATGATTCCGATTTGATTTTGCTTTTCCCAGTTCTCAAGAAATTTCGGTCCGGCATACCCCACGACATCTGCATTTTCTTTCAATAGCCTTTGAAAAATTGTGGCTTGTCTACTGGCAAGATTCGTGCTTTCCGGACGGACGTCTGTGTAGATGGCCATCACTTGCATGCGGACATTTCCTTTCGTTAACAGCGGAATTGCGCATGCGATTTGATCGGGAGCGAATGCATTTGCTCCCGGGACCGTTGCAAGAAAAGAAAGCAAGTCGCAGTGCATGTCAACAATTGGGAGATTCATGGTTTTAGGGCTTTGAGGCAAAGTAAACCAAAAAAAGCCTGTGATTTTTAATACTTTTAGGAGAGTTTCGGGTTAAGGATTCGAAGCGACTATTTTCAATCACCAACAGAAAATCAGAACAAAATGGCCGTAGCACAACCCTTTAATATCAAGAATTGGATTGACGAAAACCGACATTTACTGAAGCCTCCGGTAGGCAATCAGCAAATCTACAGAGGCAACGATGACTTTATCGTGATGGTAGTAGGTGGCCCAAATTCCCGCAAAGATTACCATTACGATGAGGGAGAGGAGTTTTTCTATCAATTAGAGGGTGATATCACGCTCAAAATCATTGAGGACGGAAAGCCCCGTGATATTGAAATTAAAGAGGGAGAGATTTTCCTTTTGCCTCCCAGAGTTCCCCATTCTCCCCGCCGTCCTGCCAACACGATCGGTATTGTAATCGAGCGATATAGAAGAGCCGGAGAGAAGGATGGCTTGATCTGGCACTGCGAAAACTGCGGCAATAAATTGTATGAAGAGTATACTGAAATCAACGATATCGTCGGCCAATTGCCTCCGATTATGGAGCGATTCTGGTCCAATCCCGAGCATACCACCTGCAAGAAATGCGGGACAATGATGGAGAAATAAGCTATTTAAGTCAACGGTTTGACAGTCCACAGTCCATAGCTATTTCTTGTAAATCTCAATCTTTGAAATCAAAATCAACTCTTTCGAGTTTAATTCAGGAAAAACGGTTGTGTTTCACTTGCCCGTCGGTTGATTGTCTTCTCCGGGCCTTGGACCAAACCTAACCCTAAAATTCAACTATGAATTCGACAACCTTTCAATATACCGAAGCCTTTGCCAAAGAAATGGATGAGCAGGATCCACTTTCTCATTTCAGGGAGCGATTCCATTTTCCGAAGGTAAACGGAAAAGAGGCCATTTATTTCTGTGGCAACTCACTGGGTTTGCAACCAAAATCGGTGAAGGATTACATCGATCGTGAGCTTGCAAACTGGGCAAATCTGGCAGTGGACGGACATTTTCACGGAGAAGATGCTTGGTATCATGTTCGCAAAAAATCAAAACCTGCACTTGCTGAAATCGTCGGAGCCCAGGAACACGAAGTGGTGGCGATGAATAATCTTTCCGTCAACCTTCATCTTTTAATGGTTTCTTTTTATCAACCAACGGATGAGCGGTACAAAATTATCGTTGAGGCAGGAGCTTTTCCATCGGATCAATACATGCTCGAGACGCAGATCAAATTTCATGGCCTCGATCCTTTGGATGTTTTGATTGAATTAAAGCCAAGAGCAGGGGAGCTTACTTTGCGAACTGAAGATATTGTGGCGGAAATCCTGAAGCAGGGAGATTCCCTTGCGTTGGTGAATATGGCCGGTTTGCAATATTACACAGGGCAG
>JBILPR010000012.1:0-32969 GCA_044373795.1 Algoriphagus sp.
TTCTTCTTTTTGTCCTTTTCGGCTTTCGCACAGGATGTGATACCGGCCAAAGGCGGGGATATTATAATCAAACCAATCCTTCACGGGACGTTTGTAATGGAATACAATAACCTCACGATCTATGTGGATCCATATGGAGGAGCTGAGAAATTTGTAGGGCAGAAAAAGCCTGACATGGTCTTGATCACGGATATTCACGGGGATCATCACGACCAGAAAACCCTCGATGGATTGGATCTTTCCGGAGCAACGATTGTGGCTCCTCAAGCGGTAGCAGATAAGTTGCCTGCTGGAAAAAGCAAGGCTGTCGAAGTAATCGGTAACGGCCAAACTAAGACTATCCGCGATCTGAAAATCGAGGCATTTCCAATGTACAACCTTCCTGAAACCGACGACAGTCGTCATCCAAAAGGTCGTGGAAATGGGTACGTAGTTGAAATCGGCGGAAGGAGAATCTATATTTCTGGTGATACGGAAGACATTCCTGAGATGCGTGAATTGAAGAAAATCGATGTGGCTTTTGTCTGCATGAATCTTCCCTTCACGATGACCGTGGATCAGGCTGCAGATGCTGTTTCTGAATTCAAACCCAGAATTGTTTATCCTTTCCATTACCGTGGAGGAGAGGGGCTGGCAGACACTGCAAAATTCAAAGAACTGGTGAATGCTTCTGCTCCTAAAGTAGACGTACGACTGAGAAACTGGTATCCTGAGAATTGATAATTCCCGATGAGAAAGGCATTTATTTCCTATTAACTCTTCAAAATTATGGCCCGCGAATGAATTCGTGGGCTTTCTTTTTTTAGGCTTGAAAATTCCTTTATACAGGTTAAAAACTCATTTCCGAGAGACTCCTGAATTTCGAAATGTGTTTTTCCTATTCGGCGCCAGTTAAAATATTAACCGGAATAAAACTGAGAAATTTTATAACTAACTTTAATTAAAGGCAACCTAATCACTTTTAAGATGATACCCAAAACCGAAAATAAGCTTGAGGAATTTGCTTCTTTGAGCAAAAAAGAACTGATCATGAGAGCCAAGAAGTTTTCGAAGCGATACTGCGTCGGAGACGAGAAGAAATTCAAGCTAATGGACTATTCCACCACTCCGAAAATGAATTTAGGAGATGAGGATAAACCGCTTGTTAAAGAAGCTCTGGAAATTGGAGTTGAGGCTTTGGCTGCTTTGCAGGACATACTTTATGCGCAGGACCGCTGGTCTTTGCTGGTGATTTTTCAGGCGATGGATGCAGCAGGCAAGGATGGCGCGATCAAGCACGTAATGTCGGGTGTAAATCCACAGGGATGTCAGGTCTCCTCCTTTAAAGCTCCAAGCTCGGAAGAATTAGACCATGATTTTTTATGGCGGTGCCAAAAACACTTACCCGAAAGAGGCCGAATCGGGATTTTCAACCGATCTTATTACGAAGAAGTATTAGTAGTCCGAGTTCATGAAACGATCCTTAACTCACAAAAGCTCCCGACCAAACTGGTGCACAAAGACATCTGGGAAGACCGATTCAAAGACATCCGGAATTTTGAAAAGTACCTGGCCAGAAATGGAACTGTTGTGATCAAGATCTTTCTGAATGTCTCCAAAGACGAGCAAAAGAAGCGCTTCATTGAGCGGGTGGACGATCCGGACAAAAACTGGAAGTTTAGCACAGCGGATGCAAAAGAGCGCGGGCACTGGGATCAGTACATGGAGGCCTATGAGGATATGATCCAAAACACCTCCACGGAAGATGCTCCTTGGTATGTGATACCTGCCGATAATAAATCCTATGCGCGTATTGCGGTGGCCTCAGCGATCATTCATGCGCTGGATCAAATGGAGCTCGAATATCCAAAAGTCAGCAAGGAGAAAATTGATGAGCTGAACGAGATCAAAAGAGCCCTGCTTGAGGAAAAGGATGAAAAATAAAGATAGCCCTCCCGGATACGATTTCCGGGAGGGCTTTTTTCTTTGATGCTATTTATCCAATCGGCTGAGAAAAGTAAGCTGAACACCTGATCAAAACGGATAATAATTGTCTGATTTATAGAGAAATTAAGGTTTGATTCTCAGCTAAAAATAATAGCCATGAAAATTCTGACTTTTTTCCTGACCCTCAGCATTGTCTCTATTACAAATTGCCTGGCTCAAGGGTCGGCCACCCTCTCTTCAAAAGAAATACTGCTTCAAAAAAGTAAAAAGCAACAGAAAACAGGTTTGATCATGCTGATAGGCGGGCCTGTCGCTGCAGTAGGAGGAGGAGTACTTTTAGTAGGCAGTGGACCAAATTCTTTCGGTGAAACCATGGGCGCCATTCTGTTTTTTTCAGGTGCATCCGCAACCGTTGCTTCAATACCTGTGCTGATCATTTCCCGGAATATCAAAGACAGAGCGGAAGAACTAAGCTTTGGCAGTACTCCTGTATTTCTCCTTAAATACGCCAATACCGGACCGAAATCCTTTCCTTCTTTGAAACTTTCCATCCCACTTTGAAACCATGAAAAAGATATTGATAATCAAGGACTTCTAATGTTGAGTAAACCTACAATTCATAAGAATTCCCTTCCGCACATAACTCCACTTCAAAATCAAGCGAGAGATTCCTGATGCATTCCCGAAACATGCTTTCCAGTTTCAAATCAGAGTTCATAGGATCATGGTGAAATAAGGCCAGTTTTTTCACCCTGCAAAGCTTTCCAAAATCAATGGCATCTTCCATCGAGCTATGACCCCAGCCGATTTTTGTAGCATATTCAGCTTCGGTATATTCTGCGTCATGGAAAAGTAAATCTGCGTCTTTGGCGATTTCAAAACCACTTGTCCAATCAGGTTCACGGGGGAAATTGGAAGAACCCAATGGAAGTTCATGGTCAGGAATATAAGCCAATACTGCATTTCCTGCACTTAGCCTATATCCGAGGGTTGGTCCGGGGTGAGAAACAAAAGAAGATTGAATCTTCACATCCCCTATTTCAAACTTAGATTCATCCACCTCATGAATAAGCGGATGCCGTGGTAATTCATTTAAGCGAACGGGAAATAAAGGAGCTGAAAAGTACCTTCTAAGTCTATGCAGCAAAGGTTCCGCCGTCGCCGAAGGTCCCCAAAGATGAACCGTTACTTTTGGATTGTAGAGCGGAAGGAAAAACCCCAGACCCATTGTGTGATCAATATGGAGATGGCTAAGCAGAATGTGGATTTCCCGAATATCAGGACTCAGATGTTTACCCAATCGCTGAATTCCGGAGCCTGCATCTAGAATTATACAAGTATCACCGTGAGTGACCTGTAAGCAGGAAGTATTGCCACCGTATTTGTAATTTTCCGGACCGGGAGACGGTAAAGAACCTCTGCATCCCCAAACATTTACTTTCATACCAGCGGAGATTTCCAAAACATTGCCATTGCTCCAAGGTATCGATCAGGTCTTCCTACAATCGGAAAAGCCGTAACCGTGATAAGAACTCTTTCACCTTTCAGATTATCGATGTAAAAGGAACCATGTGCAGGCTTCTGAGTAGCCAGCGTTTGGACCAACGGAAGGCCTTCGGGAGGCAATGGATTCCCATCGATGTCTGTTGGTTTGAAAACTGTGGCCCATTCCTCTACTTTCATACTTCCTGTCTCTCCAAATCGAAGTCCAAGAATCCCCTCTGCAGGCTCGTTGTAAAACAGTAAATTACCCTTGGGATCTACCAAAAAAACAGGCATACTCAGGCAATCGCCAAATTGTCTGCCCAGAATTAATTCCAAGGGTTGTGATGCCATGTGTAATTGGAGTATAATGATAAAAGCAAGAGAATATAATAATAACCCAATTATTATCAATAAAATGAACGCAGAATACTATTTAAATCAAGGTTTGAAAAAACGTGAGAAAGACACCTACTTATCAAAAACTGAGTGATTAACTTTAGACCCAGGCATAAAACAACCTAAATGGCACTAGAAATATTTCTTCGATACATCCACTTTATCTGCATTTTCGCAGTCGTAAGTTCACTTGTGGCCGAGCATCTCCTGCTCAAACCAAGCCTGAAAAGGAAAGAAATTGGTCGGCTCGCAAAAATTGACGGCATCTATGGGTTTGCAGTGCTTGTTCTTTTAGCTGCCGGAATGACGCTTTGGCTGGGAGGCCACGGAAAGCCAATGGAATTCTATACTCAGAATGCACTTTTTCAGACCAAACTGGGATTGTTTCTTTTGATCGGATTGCTTTCAATTTATCCAACTGTTTTCTTTTTCAAAAAGAGAAAAGGTGATCCGACAGAGTTGGTCGAAATCCCCATTTCCATCTTTTGGACGATTCGTTTGGAGCTTTTTCTGGTATTCATTATTCCCCTTCTAGCAGGATTGATGGCAAAAGGGATTGGGCTATTAAATTAGTCCTCCACCACTTTGGTGGAACGAATTTTTATCGGCTAAATTTTCATATTTTAAAATAAGCAATACGTTATCCTCTGCTGGGAATCTTATTCAATCCAAACAAAACCAATCCTATTAAATGCTTACGAATCGACTTATGCCACTTATTGTTCTGCTTTGCTTGAGCTTTGGAAACCTTTATGCTCAAGACTCCTCCAATAAAATCCTCATTGAGGAATACATCAAGCAAAGTGAGAACCAGAAAAAAACAGGCTTAATCATGCTTGGAGCAGGTCTCGGGGCCACATTGATAGGAACAGTGATGTTTGGATCGGCTTGGTCAACAGGTTCTGAAGTAGTGGGTGTCAGTGGCGCTATCCTGGTAACTGCAGGAGTGATTTCAACTTTGGTCAGCATCCCCATCATCATCAGTTCGGCATCCAAAGCCCGAAAAGCCGGACAACTGAGTTTGGATTTAAATACAGCTAGAGTTCTCACTCCTGGCGGAAATTCCCCTTCGATTTATCCTGGTTTAAAATTATCCGTCCCTCTTAATTCCGCAAAACGATGAAAAATTTAGTCATAATAATCTTGCTCATGGGAATAACTTTTTCTATCAATGCTCAAACTGGAAAGTTGGCGACCTCCCAAGCTAGTTTGATGGAGAAAAGTGACTCCCAATACACTGCGGGATGGGTTTTCTTAGGAACTGGTACTGGTTTAATCCTGACCTCCTGGGCTTTACCTAATACTTATGATTCTTCTGATGGATCAAGCAACCAAAAATTAATTTCGTTTTTAGGATGGACTGGAGCATTAGCAATAATTACAAGTGTACCTCTATTTCTAAGTGCAGGCCAAAACGCAAGGATGGCAGCAAGGCTCTCGCTTCAAAATCAAACCCTTTATCAGCCAATTTCAATTCCTAGTCAACCAAAAAGCTTTCCATCCTTGAGCCTGAAAATCCCACTTTGAGGATTTTCAGGCTTTCAACTATTCAAATCATCATGGATTTTTAATCCAAGAAATTTACTTTTTCAACTTCCCGAAAAGCCAATCATCGGCTTTGCTGCCTTGCTCTGGATAGGTCCAATGTCCAGTTTCAGGAACGACAAAAACCTCCTTCGGAGCCTTCACTTCATTATAAGCAGAATAGAAAGATGTAGGAGGACAGGTATCATCATTGAATCCCCAGCTGTAAAACCCGGGAGTCTTTAAGATTCTGGCAAAATTCACCACATCATAGTAGCCGAGCGTTTCGATGGCTTTTGGATTGTTATAGTAAGGGAGGTTATTTCCTGCAAAAACATGTGGCCAACCTCCCGCCCGGCCGTTGAGGTAACCCGTCATATCACTAAGTGCTGGATAAAAAGCCGCCAGATATTTGATCCTAGGATCCAAAGCAGCTGTGGTAATAGACAAAGCACCGCCCTGACTTCCACCCTGAATACCTAAATTCTCTCCGTCGTATTGAGGCAAAGAAACCAAAAAGTCAACCGCTCTCACGCAACCCAAATATACTCTCTTGTAATAATACAAGTCTTTATCGGAGATATTGAAGGTTGGATACCCGCTCAGTGCACCAGCCGAAAGATTACTGTAAACCTCCAGCGGCATGTCAATTGGGATTCCATGAATTCCTATCTGCAATGTGATCGCCCCTCTTGCTGCTTTGCCCATATCTCCGGAGTAAGGACGAATCCCTGCACCCGGAACCAGTAAAATAGCAGGGAATTTCCCGGCCCCTTTTGGTACTGTCAATACTCCATAAACCCGGCTATTTTTGATATTTTGAAAATTGACGTGATAGACATCCAACAGCTCTGTGCTTTTTTCAGGCATGTGGATCATTTTGGGATCCATTGGGATTTTAGCCAATTCAGCTTTTCCCGCATTCCAGAAAGCTTCAAAATCCGCAGGCATTTTGACGGTAGGTTTGATATTTTCTGGCTCAAAAGCTGCAGTACCCAAGCCTTTGTATTCCTTCCCGTCTATAGTGGCAAAAACTTCGCATCGCAGGAAGCCGGGATTTTTCATGGTGGAATTTGGAATGGTTGCTTTCCCTTCGGAAAGCTGAAGAGGGCCTTCTTTTATTGGTTGCATTTTTTCTTCTTTGACCACAAACCTGACATTTTCGACCGCTACCGGCCGGCCTGATTGGGTCACAGAAACGATGAAGTCCACATTATCTCCTACTTCATACTTCCAATTCGGCTTATCCGGAGAAACTGAGATATCGAGGTATTGCCTTGGTATTTGAGCAATTGCTTCAGGTGAAAAACAGACCGATAAAAAGAAAAGCAGCAGAAATAGGTTTTGGATTTTTTGGGCTAATTGGGTCATAGTGATTGATTGGATAGATTTATTGAGTACAAATTAATTGCCTCCGTGAGTGGCGACAATCACGGAAGCAATTAATCAAGCATAGATTTAGAAACCTACTTGGGTCAAAGCGAAAGAAATTTTAAATTTCTTGTGCATCTCCGAAGGAAATTCCCATTCCCCTTGCTGCATGAACGAGCGTGTTGTCTAGTCCAACAACATTGTAGGCGCTGATGGCCTCTTTAATTGGAACAGAAGTAAAATCGTTATTTCTAAGAACTACCAATTGTCCGAACTTTTCTTCCAGAATCAACTCAAAAGCTTTCACTCCAAACACAGATGCAATTATTCGGTCATAGGCTATGGGTGTTCCTCCGCGTTGGGTATGTCCCAAAACGGTCTCACGGATATCTGCCTCCACCCCAGCATCTTTCAGCTGCTGGCTCAAGGTATAAGCTACTCCGCCAAGTCGAACTGCAATTCTGCCCTCCTCCCCTTTTGAAGAAGTAATGCTTTCTTCTCTAGCATGTGCTCCCTCGGCAATTACAATATTTGCAAAGCCTCTTCCATCTGTGTATCGGGATTTGATTCTTTCGACGATTACATCCAGATCGTATGGAATTTCCGGAATCAGACAAACTTCTGCACCACCAGCAATGGCAGTATAGAGCGCAATCCAGCCGGCATTCCGGCCCATCACTTCCATGATCATCACCCGATGGTGACTTGTGGCAGTGGTCACCAGTCTGTCAAAGGAATCGGTTGCTATCTGAACTGCAGTGAGAAACCCAAACGTGAAATCTGTGGAAGAAAGGTCATTATCAATCGTTTTTGGCACTCCGACTATCGGCATTCCTGCCTCCAGCATCGCCTGAGAAATAGCCTGAGATCCATCGCCACCAATATTAATGACCGCATCAAAACCCAATGCTTTTATTCTTTCCACCAGTTGTGGGATTTTATTTACCTCTTTCATGCTGCCATCCGGTTGACGCTCTGGAAAACTAAGCGGGTTTCCTTTGTTGGTCGTACCTAGAATGGTGCCTCCCAGTACGTGAATTCCGGCAGTTATTTGGTCATCAAGTTTGATGATGCGGGCAGGCTCATCCATCAGGCCATTGAAGGCTTCGTAACTCCCCCAAACTTCCCAATCTTTTTCTGCTGCAGCACGCTTTACTATTCCGCGAATCACTGCATTCAATCCCGGGCAATCTCCCCCACCTGTAGATACTAATATCTTTTTCATCCTGATAATCTTTTCTTTTGTTGTTTCCTTTTCAATCAAGGCAATTTAAACTTTCTCTAATTATTTATCGCTTTTTGCCTTAGTACCAAAAATCACATTCTTTAGTCTGGATCAACCTTACTTTTACAAATAAATTTAACCCTTGAGAGCCATGAAACGGATAATTTATATTCTAGTCCTCCTACTTGCTGTTCAAAGTTGCAGCTCGAAAACTGATGACAAAAGTTCCACTTCTGAAGCAACCGTTTCAAAGCCCCAAATTGAAAATCTGGATGCAGTTACTTTCAAAGCCAAAGTGGAAAGCGGAAATGGGATAATTCTCGATGTTCGTTCCCCTGGAGAAGTAGCGCAAGGGTACATTGCAAATGCGGTGATCATCAACATTTACGATCAGAATTTTATAGCAGAACTCAATAAGTTGCCAAAGGATAAGGAGGTATACGTGTATTGTGCATCCGGAGTGAGAAGCATTCAGGCAGCAGAAATCCTTCAGCAAAATGGGTTTTCTCACATTTACAACCTGAGAGAAGGTCTGATGGACTGGCAACGAAGTGGTTATCCGATCGTAAAGTAGAATTTCGGCGAGACAAAAAGCGTGAGGTTTCGGACCAAAACCTTAATTCTGAACCCTATTCCGGATAAGTACTGTATATTACAAGACCACCGAACGAATCTGTGGTCATTTTTAATTTAAAGTCAGGGACAATGAAATCGCTCAATCAACTCATGCAGGAAGTAATTCAGCTTTCCGGAAATATTGAAACCAACTACCCTGAATTGTATAAGTACTTAGGTGAAACTCCAGTCAAAATCGGGGATTCAGACAAAAAAGAAATTACCACAGAAGACCTGATGCTTTATCTTGAAACTCTCAAATCGCTACTGAAACACCATATTGAAACTCATAAGCTGTCGGAGGATTGATTCAAAAAAATGAGTTTTGGTTTTGAATTTTCAAAAAAACTAAAAAGTGATCAGTTACGGTGTGAATTATCCGGACATCGTAACTGATCACCTATATCTTATAAACAAGCGAAAGCTTGGTCCATATCCTCAAGCAAATCATCCGTATGCTCCAATCCTACCGAAACGCGAATCAGATTTGGAGGTGTCAGGGTATCAGGTCCTTCCACTGCTGCTCTTCTCTCGATCAGGCTTTCTACTCCTCCGAGACTGGTCGCATTTGCAAATAAGTGAAGCTTGGAAATCAAAGCATCCGCAACTTCAGCCCCACCCTTCACCTGAAAAGAAACCACCGCACCAAATCCACTCATCTGGCTGGCCGCAATTTCATGTCCCGGGTGATCTTTGAGACCAGGATAATATACTTTTTCTACTTTGGGATGATTCATCAGGTAATTTGCCAGTACCATCGCATGCTCGGCATGACCTTTCATCCGATAAGGTAGCGTCCGGATACTTCTGCATAAATAATAGCAATCCATCGGAGAAGGTGATGCTCCGCCTACCCGCTGAATCGTTCTGATTTTATCCCAAAAAGCGTCTTTCTTTTTAGTGATCAATGCTCCTCCTAAGATATCGCTGTGTCCTCCAAAATATTTGGTGCTGCTATGCATGACAATGTCTGCACCGAGCTCGAGGGGGTTTTGAAAAACCGGGGAGGCGAAGGTATTATCCACCGCCATGATTGCTCCCCGAGCTTTTGCAATGGCCGCGACCTTTCTGATATCAGTTACTTTGAGCAGAGGATTGGAAGGTGATTCTACCCAGATTAAACGGGTATTAGGCCGGATTGCGTTTTTTACAGCTTCCAGATCTGTCATATCCACAAAACTTGCTTCATGTACTCCCTTGAAAAGCAGGGTGATGGAATTGTGAAGTCCGTGATACATATCGTCCGGTGCGATGATGTGAGAACCGGGCTCCAAAGCCTGAAAAACTGCCGTTCCGGCTGCATTTCCTGAAGCAAAAGCTGCTGCTTCCTCCCCCTTTTCCAGGGCAGTAAGCAACTGTTCAAGGGCTTGCCTGTTAGGATTGTTTGCCCGGGTGTAGAGCATGTTGCTTTCATTCCCGTGGAAAAAAGTGGTACTCAATGTAATCGGCTGGACCACCGGCATAGTGGAGTCTGTAACGTTATTTCCAATATGGATGGCGATGGTTTCGAGTTTCATTTGAGAGTTTGATTAAGTAATTTGAAGGTAAATAAAAAAGGCTTTCGGTAAATTCGAAAGCCTTTCATCAATTATCTGATTCTATCTACTGAGCGAACGAGCATTTCATCTTTTCGGATAAATCTGTTAGCAAGCATATTGCAAACCATGGCAATTAAGACTGCCCAGAAACCTGGTTGATAGGATCCGTTTGCTTCGGCACCGATTGCTGTGTTGATCCCGTTCGTGGTAAGGAAAATCGCGGCTACCAAGACAACCATCACCAGTGAATTGATCATGTTGAACATCATTTGCCGGGTGCGGTTGGCATATTGGAAAATAGAAACCAACGCCAACAATCCTCCAAAACTTGCAAGTGCTCCGATGTACCATTTCGATGAAGATTGGATAACCTCACCTTCCGGATTGAGATTGCTAAGGGTAAAAGCTGTCAGATTCCAGGAATCTTCAGTTCCTGAACCTGTCAGAGTTTGCTCCCAGATCGGAAGACCGATGGTAACACCCATGGCTACCACTACCAAAAACAAAAATACTGTCTGAATTCGCTGGATCATTTCTTTTCAATTTTCCTGCAAATTAAAGCCCTTCACCCATCAATACCAAGGAATGCGGGTTTGTCTCCATCATTTGGAACGGAATAGTATCTTTGCACCCGTATGATCGAAACCAAGCGATACTTTCTTGAATTGAGCTATAAAGGAACTCAATTTCACGGTTGGCAAATTCAGAAAAATGCCTACACGGTGCAGGAATGCCTGGAATCAGCACTTTCCACTTATTTCAAAACCCCGATTTCTGTCATGGGAAGCGGACGTACGGATACGGGAGTTCATGCCAGCATGCAGGTTTGTCATTTTGATTCAGATCAGATTTTTGAAAAAGAAAAATTTCTGAAAGCCATCAATGCCATCCTTCCAAAAGATATTTCTATTCACTCGATCAGGAATGTGAAGCCGGACGCTCATGCGAGATTTCATGCAAGAGAAAGATCGTATGTGTATCGGATTATTTTCAGGAAGAGTCCTTTTCTGGATGAATTGGCCTGGCAGTATTTCTTTGATCCGGATGTAGATAAGATGAATCTCGCGGCGAAAGCGTTGCTAAGACACGAGGATTTCGAGTCTTTCAGCAAGGTTCACACAGCAGTCAACCACTTTCGCTGTCAAATAAAATACGCCCGCTGGGAACAAAAGGAAGATGAATTGTTATTTCATATAACCGCCAACAGATTTTTGCGTGGAATGGTACGGACAATCGTAGGAACACTCCTTGATGTGGGGCTGGGAAGGAGGTCTGTAGATGAAATGGACCTTATTATAGAATCCCGCAACAGATTGAAAGCCGGAAAAGCATCTCCTGCAAAAGGTCTCTTTTTGAGCCGAATCGAATACCCAAAAGACATCTATTTAGATTAATATATTTTGAGCTTAGAGAAAGAAAAAGAATCCTCCGGCGAAATCGTCGATATCAAAGTACTGAAGCAGCTTTATTCGTTCATAAAGCCCTACAAAGCTCAGTTCTACTTTTTGGTATTTCTGACTATCGCCATGGCCATTTTGGCTCCAACCCGTCCTTATCTGATCCAGATTGCGATCGATGAGCATGTGACGATTGGAGATCGGGGAGGCTTGCTCCAAATCGTGTACATTCTGGTTGGGCTAATGTTTCTGCAAGCCATCGTGCAGTGGGCTCATACTTATTACTCAGGCTGGATTGGCCAAGTCATCATCAAGGATATTCGGGTAAGGCTCTATCAGCATCTCCTGAAACTCAGACTTAAATTCTTTGACAATACTCCGATTGGCAGACTTGTGACCCGAAATATCTCGGATATTGAAACACTTGCCGATGTTTTCAGCGAAGGCTTGGCGGCAATTGTGGGAGACTTACTCCAGCTCGTCACGATTCTAGCGGTGATGTTTTACATTGATTGGAAGCTCACACTTGTCAGCTTGAGTACGCTTCCGTTGATGATTATTTCGACTTATGTTTTCAAAGAAAAAATCAAAGTCACCTTCAATGATGTCCGGAATGCTGTCTCGAATCTGAATTCGTTCTTGCAAGAACATATCACCGGGATGAATATCGTGCAGATTTTCAACAGGGAGCAGCGGGAGTATGATAAATTCAAATCGATTAATAAGGAACATGCAGCCGCGCACATCCGCTCTGTACTTTATTACTCCATTTATTTCCCTGTAGCAGAAATCATCCAAGCCATCGGAATTGGTTTGGTTGTTTGGTATGGCGCTGTGGGAGTACTTGAAATGGATTTACAGATCGGGGTTTTGATCTCATTCATCATGTATCTGCAACTGTTTTTCCGTCCGATTCGAATGATCGCTGACAGATTCAACACCCTGCAAATGGGTGTTGTAAGTTCTTCGCGCATTTTCAAATTGCTCGACAGTAAAGACAATATCGCCAACGAAGGCAATCACAAACCTGAAAAAATTAAAGGTCATATCCAGCTTCAGAATGTTTGTTTTGCCTATGTGGATGAGGATTATGTGTTGAAAAACATCAATTTCGAAGTACAACCAGGCCAAACAGTAGCGCTTGTCGGAGCTACCGGCGCAGGAAAATCTTCTATCATCAACCTGATTTCCCGCTTTTATGAAATCAATAAGGGAAATATCCTGATTGACGGCACAGACATCCGGGAGTTTGAATTGGGGACTTTGCGCAAACATATCGGAGTAGTGATGCAGGATGTATTTCTCTTTTCTAATACCATCTACTACAACATCACGCTTGGAAATCCGACTATCACTCGAGAGCAAGTGCTGGATGCTGCCGAAATGGTCGGTGCCAGAAAGTTTATCGAGCGATTGCCCGGCGGGCTGGAGTACAATGTCATGGAGCGCGGAGCTACCCTTTCGGTGGGTCAGCGACAATTGATTTCGTTTGTGAGAGCGATGGTTTACAATCCGGAAATTATTATTCTCGACGAAGCAACTTCCTCAGTAGATACTGAAACAGAAGAATTGATTCAGGAATCAATCGAGAAAATGATGCGTGGCAGAACTTCAATTGTGATTGCTCACAGACTATCCACTATCCAAAAAGCAGATAAGATCATCGTGATGAACAAAGGGGAAATCGTAGAAACCGGCACTCATGACAGCCTGCTTGAACTTGGCGGATTTTACGCTCAACTTCATCAAATGCAGCTAAAAACAATGGCGATCTAGAATTACTTATTTGAATATTAAACCCAACGCACATGAAATTCAGAATACTACTACTGATTTTATTTTTGCCAGTTATCGGATTTGCTCAGGAAAGAGGAGTCGGAATACGACTTGGTGAGCCAATTTCAATTACTTACAAAGATTTCATCGAAGACTACCTCTCCATTGAAGCCATGATAGGAAGCGCAGGGGTGAACAGTGATAGTTATTATCAGAAAGATTTTGAAAACAACCCTCCGGCTTCAAATGCTTTCTACAGGGGGCAAAGCACGAGCAGGGGGATTTCCCTAAATCTCAGAGCTGCACTTCATGAAGATTTCACAGACGAGTTTGGAATAGAAGTCGGGTATCTTTTGGGATATGCAGGAGCTGGTGTTCAATTCAGGTCAGTCAATGTGAATTACTTTTACGATGTCGATCAAATAGGGGGAAGCCCAAATCTCACTGAAGAAAGAACAAATGTTGATTTCGGTCCGGAAGCTTTTGCAGGCGGAGAATATTATTTTGATGAATTGCCTATCAGTGTGTTTGCAGAGGTTGGATTCTTTTTGGAACTCCTCGACCGAGTCGGTCATATCAAAGGTCAGGGAGGAATTGGAGTGAGATACTTGTTTTGACGATGAGAAAAAAACTTGGATTGGTTGCGATTTTCCTTGTGCTGCTTGTAGTTGCAGGATATTGGGGCTTTGACAGACTAGGAGGAAATAACCCCATTTCAGTCCTGAAAATAGAATCCAGTCCAGAAAGTCTGGCAGGTAGGACTTATTCCGGAATTCCGCAGAACGAGAAACTTGCCCTGATATTCGAAGAAATGGAAACCCAGAAAGGATTGCATCCGGGCACTTTTATCCATACCATTTATGAAGTGGAGCCTGCTGGAAAATTGGACACAATGATCGTTTTTGTCGGGATCAACCAGGCTTTGCCTTTGGCAGATCTGGAGTTCAAAAAATTTGAAGAGCAGTCTTATCTGCTCGCCAAAATCAGCGGAAGCAGATGGGTGATGCCAGGTCCTGATAAAGTGAAATCAAGTTTGGAAAACTACGCCAAAGAAAACGGACTGACTCTAAGCGGGATTTTTATCGACAAAATAATCTCCGAAGAAGAGGTGCATGTGATCGCCCCTATCTACTGAAAAACTGAATTAGGTTTTTTTAACTAACCTATTTCTTTCACAATCGTGAAAGGAGTACTATCCATTTTAATCCCTCTGCTATGAGAAAAATTTTCACCGTATTTGGCTTTTTGGGCATTTTGGTATTTCAGGCATGCGAAGGACCTCCGGGCCCTCCTGGTTTTCCCGGAGAAGATGGAGTTGACGGAGTTAATATTGTGGCGGAGGTTTTTGAGGTTGAATTAGACTTCACAGCTCAAAATGATTACTCGGAAGTTTTCAAATTTGAACCAGTGATCATCGAAAGCGATGTGGTCTTAGTATTTATCGAATGGGAAAAAGATGGAACTACTCCGATCTGGAGAGCACTTCCTCAGACTGTTTTCTTTGACCAAGGAGTCTTGATTTACAATTATGATTTCACCAGCAAGGATTTCAGGCTATTTCTGGATGGCCCGATGGACTATGCGACCTTAGGAACTGAATGGAAAATGGACCAGGCTTTCCGGGTTGTTGTAGTTCCGGGTGATTATGCTTCTTCAAGATTGGACTTGACCAACTATGAAGCTGTAACCGAATTATTAGGGCTGGAAGAGGAGGATTTCAAACGAATAGAACTTAAAAAGAAGAACTGATAAATATTACCTAAACCAACTGATTACCACAGAACAGGATCGGTGCTATGCATGAGTCCTGTTTTTTTATGCTTTGATTTTTTCCTTCAAAATTTAATTCGACGCTTATCTTTGCGCTATGCAACTCAAAAATGATTTGCTGCTCCGGGCAGCGAGAGGTGAAAAGACAGAAAGAACTCCGGTCTGGCTGATGCGTCAGGCAGGTCGAATCCTTCCGGAATATCGGGCAGTCCGAGATTCAGTCAGTGGCTTTATTGAGCTCGCACAGACTCCCGAACTTGCGGCCGAAGTCACGATTCAACCTGTGGACATCCTTGATGTAGACGCCGCCATTATTTTTTCTGACATTTTGGTGATTCCGGAAGCAATGGGTTTGCCTTATGAGATGGTAGAAAAAAGAGGTCCTTGGTTTCCTCAGACGGTGAGAAGCAGTTCGGATTTGAAAAAACTGAGAGTGGCTGACGGAGATCACGATCTAAAATACGTCATCGATGCCATCAAAATCGCAAAAAAAGCGCTTAACGGAAGAGTTCCATTAATAGGCTTTGCCGGTGCGCCTTGGACGATTTTTGCCTACATGGTAGAAGGGTCGGGTAGCAAGACTTTTTCCAAAGCACGGGAAATGCTTTACACTGAGCCTGCTTTTTCCCATAAATTGCTGCAGATGATTACTGACAGCACGATCAATTACATGAAAGCTCAGATTCGTGCAGGAGCTGATTTGGTTCAGGTTTTTGATAGCTGGGGGGGAATTTTGGGACCAAAACAATACCAGGAGTTTTCCTTGAGATACATTGCCCAGATCTGCGATGCGATTACAGAAGTACCAAAGACGGTTTTTGCCAAAGGAGCTTTCTTTGCCCGCGAGGAAATGGGACAGCTGAACTGCGAAACAATCGGTCTTGACTGGAATATGGGAATAGCCGAATCAAGAAAATTGATCGGATCTACTAAAACTCTTCAGGGAAATCTGGATCCTGCAGCACTTTACGGAAACGCTGATCAGGTCAGAAAAGCTACCATTGAAATGATGGAGGAGTTCAGAGGAACTCGCCACATTGCCAATCTGGGACATGGCGTCTATCCAGATATTGATCCGGAGATGGTGAAGGTCTTTATTCAGACGGTGAAAGAATTCAAATAAATATAAAAGGAGCTCTGAGGCTCCTTTTATATTTATCCTATACGTGGATTTATGACTCCATCCTGATTTGATCCCCTATTCTGATTGTGCCTGTTTCCAATGCCACCATGTTTTGGGCAAAATAGACTTTGTTGCCTAGGGTTCGGTATCCTGCTAAAGTTTTCAAAGGCTCTTTTCCCTGGAGGCCAGTTTCCTGATCGATTGTCGTGAGCACACATCGGGCGCAAGGTTTTACCACCTGAAATCGAACGGCTCCAATCCTGATCTTTTTCCAGGAATCTTCCACATACGGCTGCCCTCCGGAAAAGACAATATTTGGACGAAAGCGATCCATTGGGACCGGTTTTTCCAATCTTGAATTCAGATCATCCAAGGATTCCTGACCCAGAATCAGATAAGGCATTCCGTCTGCAAAGCTTACTGACTCATCATTGACCGCATATTTTGGACTTACTTTTCTTTGAGTTGATTCATGCATTATCACCAAGTGGCAAGGCATGCCCAGCTTTTCGCTGAACCAAGTATCCAAACCTGGATCAACAATAGTAGCATACACTCGGTCATCCCAGATTTCCACCTCGATTTCCTGATCGGAAATTTTGTTATAAGGTATTTGAAGCTTCTCTTCGGAATTCCTTTTGTCAAAAACAATCAAACCCGTTTCGCCCAATTCAACTTGCAAAAGTGACATTTGAGCATGAGTTCGCTGGGTCAAAAAAACTCCTTTCGGATCCACCAGCATCCATCTTCGATCAAATTGAAAGCCTCTTTCCTCCACTTTTGCCTCAGGCAGACGTATTCCGCCTAAAGATTTGATTGGGTAAACAAATATGTCCTGGATTGTAATATTCTCGTGCATGCTCTAAAAATAGGCTTCTCAGGATAATTTCCCTTCCTACAAGCCGGAAATAAATTCAAAAGCGGTTCGAAGGATCACAGGAGAAATTGATTTGAGCAGGAAATTGACCAGGATCACAGAAATACCCAGAAGCATCGCTGCCAGCCATTTGCACCGTTCGGTATTTGAGCATTTTAAAAAGTCTCCCATCTTAGTAGCATAGATGCAAAGTAGTGGTAAGAGGTTGCAGGGGATTGACACATTTTTTGAAGAAAAACCTGTCAGAAAGTGATAGAAGGAATCGGATGAAAGTGACAATTCAGGATCAAAGCGAAAAGCCTTTGGCCAACTTGGCTGACAATCTGACACAAAAAAGCCCGAATTAACCGATGGCACATCCCTTGAATAGTGGGAGATATATTCAAATCCGCAACTAAATAAAATTCATAATCATGGGAAAAATTATCGGCATTGACTTGGGCACAACCAACTCCTGCGTGGCTGTTATGGAGGGTAACGAACCTGTAGTCATCCAAAACAGCGAAGGAAGAAGAACCACTCCATCTATTGTGGCTTTTCTTGACAACGGAAACGGTGAAAGAAAAGTGGGTGATCCTGCTAAGCGCCAGGCGATTACCAACCCAACAAATACCATTTCCTCAGTAAAGAGATTTATGGGCAAACGTTTCTCTGAAGTTTCTGACGAGAAAAAGCATGCTACCTATAAAGTGGAGCAAGGTGCAAATGACACTGTAGTTGTTCGCATTGGAGACAGATCTTATACTCCTCAGGAGCTTTCTGCGATGATTCTTCAGAAAATGAAGACAACAGCTGAGGACTTCTTGGGTCAGCCTGTCACTGAAGCTGTGATCACTGTTCCTGCTTATTTCAACGATGCTGAACGTCAGGCGACAAAAGAAGCCGGACAAATCGCAGGTCTTGAAGTGAAGCGTATCATCAACGAACCAACCGCAGCAGCTTTGGCTTACGGTATGGACAAGAAAAACCAGGATATGAAAATCGCTGTGTTTGACCTTGGTGGTGGAACATTCGATATCTCAGTTTTGGAATTAGGTGATGGCGTATTCGAAGTAAAATCTACCAACGGTGATGTACACTTAGGTGGTGACGACTTTGATCAGGTAATCATTAACTGGCTTGCTGAAGAATTCCAATCGGAAGAGCAAATTGACCTGAGAATGGATCCAATGGCACTTCAGAGATTGAAAGAAGCCGCTGAAAAAGCGAAAATCGAGCTTTCCAGTTCTGCCTCTACAGAGATTAACTTGCCATACATCACAGCAACTCAAACAGGTCCTAAGCATTTGGTAAGAACACTTAGCAGAGCAAAGTTTGAGCAACTTTCAGAAAGCCTGGTGAGAAGATCAATGGAGCCTTGCAAAAAAGCTTTGGCGGATGCAGGAATGTCCCCATCTGATATCGACGAGGTAATCCTTGTGGGTGGATCAACTCGTATTCCTAAAATTCAGGAAGAAGTTGAGAAATTCTTCGGAAAGAAGCCTTCTAAAGGTGTTAACCCTGATGAGGTAGTAGCAATCGGTGCAGCGATCCAAGGTGGTGTCTTGACTGGTGAAGTGAAAGATGTACTTCTTTTGGACGTGACTCCGCTATCTCTGGGTATCGAAACAATGGGTGGAGTATTCACCAAATTGATCGAGTCAAACACGACTATTCCTACCAAAAAATCTGAGGTGTTCTCCACAGCTTCTGACAATCAGCCTGCTGTAGATATCCATGTACTTCAGGGAGAAAGAGCTTTTGCAAAAGATAACAGAACCATCGGACGATTCCAGATGGCTGATATTCCACCGGCTCAAAGAGGTGTACCTCAGATCGAAGTGACTTTCGACATCGATGCAAACGGTATCCTAAATGTGTCTGCAAAAGACAAAGGAACCGGGAAAGAGCAGAAGATCAAGATCGAAGCTTCTTCGGGACTTTCGCAGGATGAGATCAACAGAATGAAGAGCGAAGCTGAGGCTAACGCTGCTTCTGATAAAATTGAAAAAGATAAAATTGATAAGCTGAATGAAGCGGACGGTTTGATCTTCCAGACTGAAAAGCAATTAAAGGAATATGGAGAGAAACTTTCTGAAGGAAACAAATCAGCAATCTCTGCTGCTTTGGAAACTTTGAAAGGTGCTCATCTATCCAAAAACATTGCAGGAATTGATTCAGCAATGGAAGGATTGAACAAAGCTTGGGAAGCTGCTTCGCAGGAAATCTACAATGGTCAAGGCGCAGGTGGTGCTCAGCCAGGTCCGGATGCAAACGCCGGTGCAGGTGAAGGAACAACCGGTGACGGAGTATCAGATGTGGATTATGAAGAAGTAAGCGAGGACAAGAAATAAGATTCCCATAAATCGACTAAGCGGCATCTGTCGAAAAGCAGATGCCGTTCTTATATCCAGAGCCAAGAATCAAGATCTCAGAATCAAGACTCTTGGCTCTTTGTTCTTTAATCAGACTTAAAAGAAATGCAACTAACAGCCGATAATAAATTGAAAAAGCTCATTGTGGTGGGTGATCGTGTTCTGATCCGATTGAAAAAACCAAATGAGAAAACTGGCTCAGGATTATACCTTCCGCCCGGTGTACAGGAGAAAGAACGCGTTCAGCAAGGCTATATCATCAAAACCGGCCCTGGATATCCAATCCCGATGCAGGTAGAGGACCAAGAGCCATGGATGGAAACTGAAGAAAAAGTCAGGTACGTTCCACTCCAGGCAAAAGAAGGTGATTTGGCAATTTTTCTTCTCAACGGTTCTCACGAAGTAGTCTATGAAGGAGAAAAATATTACATCGTTTCCCAAAATTCGATCTTGATGCTCGAGAGGGAGCAAGAACTATAAAAGAAAGCTTAACTCCCTTTCCGAAAATCACCTTTACAAAGGTTTTCCAACAATAACAACTAGGAGAACATTTATATGCTATATGATCAGCAAGCCTTCCCATCATTATTTAATTTTTACTCTTATTCTGAAAATTAAAGCGGGTCGTGAATCCTAGAGTGAAATAATAATTCTGATTGTTGGACAGGTATAAATACTTTCCAAAAGCACCATCCAGAATGAACCGGTTTTTGAAAGCAAGCATACCTCCAAAATCAAAGACAGGATTTAGAAACGATGCTTCGCTCGTAAAATTGAACAGTTCTGTATACAAAGTCAATTGTTTTGAAATGTTGAAATTGGTCGATACAGACATGAGTGCGCTTGGCTTTTCAAATTCATTCCATTGCATTCCTACATTGTAACCCACGACGACCAGATCAGACAGGGTGTTTTGAAACGCTACCCTGAACATGGTGAGGGTTCTATTGATATTATACTCTTTGCTCCCAAGATTTTTTATCTGGACTCTGCTGATCAATGCAATCTCTGGTCTTATACCTTTTTCTTTCACAAAATTGGCTTTGAACCCAAGCGCTACTGGAGAAAAGCCATATTTTCCATTTATGTTAATTATATCGATCAGCGATTGGAGTTCAAGATGTTTGTTGATCCCAAATTTTAACAAAGCTGTGGGAATTAGGAAGTTGTACGTTCCATCTTGATTTTTCCCGGCAAAAAAACCGGTTTCGACCTGTAAGGTATTTTTGTCCACTATAAAAACACCCTCTGTCTGATCAGGTCTATCGGTTTGAATCAATTCCTGAGAGATTGCTTTTTCGGAAAAGATGGATAGGAGAATTCCAAAAATCGCCTTTTTGATTATTGTTTGATCCCAAGTTTTAACGAATCCGGAATAAAACCGGGCAGAAAGCTGTATCACTTATGTACGTATAGAATTGGAGCTTTTATCAGATAGGGTTAAATCAAAATTGATTTTTTCTATTGAAAAGCCTTTAAGGACTAGAGATGAAATTTTCTTAGAGAAATAAGAACCAAAGTGAAAAAGCAAAAGAGGCGGAATACTGCCTCTTTTGCATTACTTGCTTTTTTAGGATCCGGTATCAGGACGCATTTCCTTTACCAGTACTTTTCATTCAAATAAGAGTTTTCTTGGATCTTTTCTCACCATGCTTAGCAACAGAAGCTTTCGAATACTGGGCCTGGCAATTTGTCGAAGGTCTTCAGTTGGGTGAAGTCACATGGACAGACTCAAATACTACCTTATTTTGGAGAAAGTACATCTATTCATGATGTCAGAAAGTACATCCAATGGAGAAGCCTAAATACCTATTTTTGCCAAAATAACCATTTGGATTATTTACATCAGTATATATCTCAGAGGTCCCAAAAGACCCTATCAACTGAACCTGAAGAAATCCAGCAGATGTATCGATCTCTGGCCCAATGGACACAAAAATTGGTACATCTGACTGGTTGAATGAGTTGGTTACGTCTTTGACAATATGGAAACCGTCTTCCACACTTAAGTAAACATCATTGGCCTCAAACATATAAAGAGGAGAAACACCTACAGATGCCATTAACCAGGTCGATCCTCCGGCTATAGGTTTCGGCGTTTTAAGAATAAGTCCAATGGGGAATTCCACACTATTCATCCGTATTCTATTTCTATAGGTATTAATGGAAGGAGCAACAAAACCCGTATCAGGTAAAATCACCCCATATCCCCTTTGCTGATACCCAACCCCTGCTGTAAATCCTAAGAAATCAAATGGATAGTATTCGACCTTTACATTTCCACCTAGGGAAGGTTTGGAAAATGTTTCAGGTGTAGTTCCTTTGACATCACTCCAAACATTCAAAAAGGTAAAACCCCATCTAAATTTATCTTCTTTTGGTTCAGGTTTTTCAATTGTCGGGGCCTGGCCATATGCCAAATTAACCCCAAACAAAAACGTGATAACTATGATAATTTTTTTCATGAGTTTTCTATTAGATGGTGGCACCAGAAGTAGATATTTTCTTTTCGGACTTCCGAACGAAAATCAAATAGATCACTGGCAAAATAAGTAAGGTGAGAATAGTAGCAGACACCAAGCCTCCGATTACTACTACAGCAAGTGGACGCTGAGTTTCTGAACCGATTCCTGATGATAAAGCAGCGGGTAGCAACCCTAGTCCTGCCATTAATGCAGTCATCACAACTGGACGGACTCTGGTCATTGCCCCACTCACTACTGCCTGATAGGTAGACATCCCTATCTCCACATTTTTATTAAAGACAGAAACAAGGATTACACCGTTTTGAATACAGACTCCAAACAAAGCGATGAAACCTACCCCCGCAGAAATACTAAAGTTTATGTTGGTCAGATACAAAGCCAATATTCCTCCGATTAATGCAAATGGAACATTCAGAAGGACTATACTAGCGTCCTTAGTAGAACCAAACATTATATAAAGCAGTATAAATATCAGGAAAACCGACACTGGCACGACATAGGACAATGTTTTGGTAGCTCTGACTTGATTTTCAAATTCACCGTTCCAAGTAAGAGAATATCCTTTTTCCTCTGGAATACTTGCGTTAACTTTTTCCTGAGCCTCGGCAATTGTGCTTCCTAAATCCCTTTCTCGTACCGAAAACTTAACTGGTACAAAACGTTGATTATTTTCTCGGTAGACAAAGGCTGTGCCTGTGACGAGTGAAATATCCGCGATTTCACTGAGTGGAATTTTAACTCCGTTTGCGCATGGAATTAAAAGTTTTCCGATATCATCAGGACTATTTCGGTATTCTGGAGAGTACCGCACTCTAATATCGAATTTTCGCTCTCCTTCATAAATCAAGGATGCTGCTTTTCCTCCAATTGCAATTTCGATAATATCTTGAGCTTCCTTCATATTGGCGCCATATCGAGACATCTTAGCGTGATCAAGGTTAATTCTCAATTCAGGTTGACCCAAACTTTTGAATACACCCAAGTCTCTCACTCCTTCAACAGTTTGCATAATTGCTTTTATGCTATCTGCTTTTGCTTCGATTTTGGTAAAATCATCACCAAATACTTTTATTGCCATTTCTCCTTTTACTCCGGAAACAGCCTCTTGGACGTTATCTGAAATAGGTTGGGAGAATCCGAAAACAACTCCAGGAAAAGCATCTTCAAGCTCAGTTTGCATTTGAGAAATAACCTCCACTTTTTCCAATCCTCTTTCCCATTCATCCGTTGGAAAAAGATCGACAAATAACTCAACGTTAAAGAATCCTGTTGGATCCGTTCCGTCATTGGGCCTACCGTTTTGAGAAATAACTCCTCTCACTTCGGGATATTTCTTAACAATCAATCTCATTTTTTCAGATTGGAGATTTGCATTGGTGAAAGAAATACTTTGAGGCATCGAGGCTCTTACATAAATAGAACCTTCATTGAGTTGAGGTAAAAATTCTGTACCCAGATTAGTACCTAGCAATAAACTTCCAAAAAGAAGGGCGCCTGAAATTAAAAGAGCTGTTTTTTTCTTTTTTATACACCACTCTAAACCTGGCTTATAAATCGCTTCCAAGAAATTTACAAGAGGATTACTTTTCTCACGAACATTCTTATTGAGAAGTAAATGTCCCAATACTGGCACTAATGTCAAAGTAAATATCAATGCTCCTAAAAGTGCAAAACCTATGGTGTAAGCAAGAGGTGAAAACATTTTTCCTTCCACCTGTTGGAAAGCGAAAATTGGGAGTAAAGCCGTAATAATAATTAGTTTAGAAAAGAAAATTGGCTTACCCATTTCAACTGAAATTTTCTTTATCATGCTCATTTTAGAAATCGCATTGAATTTTTCGACTCCAATGCGGCTCTGTTGGTGAGCTAGGTAAACAAACATTCCTTCGACCATCACGACCGAACCATCTACAATAATTCCAAAATCGATTGCCCCAATAGAAAGAAGGTTTGCCGACATTCCCATCAGCTTTAAACAAACAAAAGCAAACAAAAGCGATAAAGGAATGATGATGGATACTATTAAAGTAGTCCGCCAGTCCGCGAGGAAAATCAATAAAATAAATGTAACCAATAGAACACCTACAATAAGGTTTTCCATCACTGTGTGAGTTGTAAGATTTACCAGTGTTGTTCTATCATAAAATGGATCAATCGTAACCCCATTTGGTAATACCCTCTCATTAAGCTCCGTGATTTTCTTGTTGAGGAGTTTGAGAACTTCACTTGGGTTTTCACCACGTCTCAGCAAAACAATCCCTTCGACCACATCAGGCTCATCCCCACGCCCCACTTTCCCTAATCTTGGTCTAGCTGATTCCTTAACTTCTGCAACATTGGAAATAATAATTGGAGTCCCCTCAACAGATTTTATTGGAATTTGCTTGATATCCTGAATTGACTTAACAAGTCCAATCCCTCTTACAATAAAGGATTGAGGGGCTATTTCCAATATATCGGCCCCCACATTTGAGTTGTTTTCTCTTAACGCTTTGAAAACATCATCAGTAGCGAGATTGTATTGATTCAGCTGAAGTGGATTTATAATTACTTCATAAATTTTTACTTCCCCTCCAAAGCTGATTACATCTGCAACTCCGGGAACAGCTTTTAATCTCTTATCGATTACCCAATCCTGAATTTCTTTAAGTTCCCTTACAGTTTTATCATCACTTTTTAGAGTGTAACGGTAGATTTCACCAGTTGGCCCCGAAGGGGGTTGAACTTCTGCATCTGCGTTTTCAGGGAGTAAGATATTTTGAAGCTGATTACCTACCAATTGCCTGGCCGTGAAATAATCAATATCATCCTCAAATATCATTGTAACAACAGACAAACCATAAACAGAAATGGATCGCAGACTAGTTTTGTCAGGAACGACGTTCATCTCTATTTCTATGGGAATTGTGATGAATTTTTCAACTTCTTCAGCACTTCTTCCTGGCCATTGTGTAATAACCACCACTCTGGTATTGATAACATCAGGAAAAGCTTCAATTGGGGTGTTTGCAAAACTATAATAACCCCAAGCGGCTAAAATCAAGGTCCCTGAAAAAACAGTTAATTTATTCTTGAGACAAAAGGATATTAATCCACTAAGTAATTTGTTCATATCCTATTTCTTGTTATTAAATGCTGTCATCAAAAACAATGAATAGTTTCGGGCTATATCATCTCCATATGAGATCCCACTGAGGATTTCCGTATGCTCACCCATTGTCTTGCCCGCCTTAATCTCAACTTTTGTAAATTCATTACTACTTAATTGTTTCATTACATAGGTTCTGTTACTTTCAATAATGATGGCTTCCGTTGGTAAGGCGATTACCTTTTTTCCAATTGAAGAAACCATCGTAACCGATGCAAACATTTCCGGCTTCAAAAGGGCGTCATTGTTGTTCACTTCTGTTCTGACCTTAATGATTCTGGAATCATGATCAAGAATTGTATTTATTTTTGAAACCGTACCTTTGTATAATTTATCAGGATAAGCAAGAGCTGTTACTTGCATAGTATCCCCCACATGTACTTTTGAAAGGTCACTTTCGTATATATTAGCCCAAACCCAAATGGTCTTTAAGTCTGAAATTGTAAAAATAGATGCATTGTTATCAGTTCTGATTTGTTGTCCTTCATTAACATTTCTCTCTACAATGAAGCCGCCTTTAGGAGCGTACAATTCAAAAACTGCATCAGGATTACTGGAAGCACCGTACAACTCAAGTTTTTTCTCTTTTTCACGAAACTCCGCAAGAGAATTATTATATCTATTTTCAGCTTCAGTGTAATCTTTCGTTGATGCGATATTTGATTCAAATAATGCTCTTGTTCTGGCAAATCCCTTTTCTGCAACCTCAAGATTAAATTTAGCTATACTATATTCCTTCTGATATACAATAACATCTGTACTTAATATAGTAGCAAGTCTCTGTCCGGCCTTTACATAATCACCTAAAGAAACATATATCTTCTCTACACTACCACTGACAATTGGGAAAATGCGAACTACGTTATCCTCATCAAAGCTTATTTCCCCTACTGTATTAAATCTACTGAAGTCATAAATACTATCTACAAGTACTATAGATACATTTTTAAGTGCTTCATCACTTACCTGAATACTTGTTGTTTTTTCAGCTACTACTTCCTTCTCCGCAGCTTTCTCTGAGGAACAGCTAAATGCGAAGAAAATTGATAATAGTATGAATGGAAAATTAATATATTTCATAACCAATTAGTTGTTATAGAGTGGAAGTCCGGTAATAAATTCTAAATCATTAATTCTTTGTAGTACTTCAGATTGCAATCCAAGGTATTCTGCCATTGTATTGATATAGGTCCTTTGCATATCAAGATATTGGAGAATATTTATGTTTTTGTTATTGTAGTTTTCAAATGCACTATTATTGAGAGCTGAGAGTTCCTTCAAAAATTCTAAATCGTAGTTGTCTAAGGCTGATAGTGAATTAAAATACTTATTAACAGAAGATGAAACCTCATTTTGAAGCGAAGTATAGGCTTGTTCAGCCTCTACTTTTACTCTACTTACATTGGCCTTTGAGGCAGAAATATTCCCTTGATTTCTATTGAAAATAGGAATATCCATTTCAAATACAACTCCAGAATATGGCCTTACATAGTTACTGCCTTTGTCATGAGGCTGATAACCTACCATCATATCTGGAATAGCCTTAGAAACTTGAAGCTTGGTATTCATTTCTTGATATGAAATTTCTTTCAACTTGGCTAAATAATCAGGCCTGTTTTCTTCAGCATGAATTAACAATTTCCAATAATCCAAAGTAGTGGAGTCAGGAAGTGGCACTATAATTTCTTTTGTTTTTATATGAATTTCAGGCTTTAAATTTAATAATGTTCGGATATTAGACATTTCTATTTCTGCCTCGTTTTGATTCAAAACAATCGTGTTTTGTATTGTAAGCAATTCAGATTTAAGCCTGATCAATTCACTACCAGGAATTTCCCCCACTTTGAATTGAATTTCATAAGCGTCGATAAGGCCTTTGAATTGATTAAATACTACTGTATACAGCTCATCACGTTTCTGTAACATCATCAACTGATGATATTTCAACCCCAATTCGTATACCAAGCTTCTTTTAGTATTTTCATAAAGCAGTTCATTTTGCTCAACACCTATTTTAGCCAATTTCACAGCTCTGGTATGTTTTCCTGAAACAGAAAACATAATATCCAATTGAATCAGTCTTTGATTTTTCTGATTGAAATATTCATTTCGCTCAGCACTGTACATATCTTGATTCCAGTTGAAATGGGGATTATTCCAGGCCTTGGTTTGAAGTAAATCACCTTCGGAAGCTTCCAGTTTATAATGAGAACTTATAAGAGGAAGGCTTTCTGTTAGTAATATTCCAACGGCTTCCAAGTAGGTTACCTCAAGAATTTTACTATTTGCTTCTATTTCTTGAGACAATAGCTTTCCCGGCATGGTAATGAATAGCATTACCAGTAAATATTTATACATAATTACAAGGTTAAATTAATACGAAAAACAGAGTTTTTATAGGCCTAGTTTTTTAGGCTTAAAAGGTACTAACAGAAAAATTAGGTTATTAAATTCTCAAGACCTTGATAAAAATAATTAACTCTCCAACGTAAGAAATTGAAAAAGGAGCAAGGTAGTACTCAAAACAATCTTTAGTGACGAAAAGAAGAGAATACTTAGCGCCTAATAAAAAATAGACTGTTTTACTTAATTTATGAGAACTTAAAGTTGAAAATGAATTGGACGACTCTCTACCACCAATAAGGAAATCATCGTCTGCTTGAGAATAATGAGCCGAGGAATCCGAGTGCCCTAACTTTTTTTGGCCAGAAGCATGCAAATTCCCCACTTTCCCAAAGGAAAGAGTGGTGAAAAGCAAAAGGATAAGAACCGCTATTCTAGACATCAACTTATTAAGTCCGGCAAATGTATATCGAAGAATTACTAAATCAATACTTTATATTATTATTATTTTCGTAGAAAGCTACAATAATTAATTATCAGAATATTAGGCTCGAAAAATATAGATAATAAAAGCTCGAAAATGGATAAAACCAAGATTAGAATCACCCCAACCTTTATAACAATAAACCTTGTTTAATGTTTAAAACCAAAACCGGATGACCGGAAGGAAGATAGCGTAGTATTCCTCTCTTTTTAAATAATGATAAATCTTGATTATTTAAAGGAATGAAAAACTTGAAAAATAGCCTGATATCCCGTTCGGATTGATTGTTTGGAATTTATAGATAGCGGCTATACCTAAAGCAGTTTGGCTATTTTTGGTATAAATACCATCTGCACCCATAAACTGATGCGATCCTTGCTCTTGGCTCGAATCATCAAATTTCTTGAATACATACATTCTCCTGACTTCGATATCCGTCAGCCCAATTTTATGAGCAAGTGATTTTCTATAAATCATCTTTTTTAGTATGATTGATTTGGGAGTTCCAGGGGGATTTTCGACTATTTTAAAGCCTTTTTTGTCAGAAAAAACTAACAAAATTGTTCAGTTCTCACATTTGGGCGTCCCATGTCGAAGTCAGGAAAAATATTACATCGTCTCTCAAAATTCGATCTTGATGCTCGAAAGGGAGCAAGAACTTTAAAAAGAAAAAGCTCGGGAAACCGAGCTTTTTCTTTTTAATGCCACCAGATTTTCCTTCTCTTCATTGACTTTGGCTCCACGTAAGAAGCTTTAGATGAAACATCGACAGGATCAGATTTAATTCCATATTTCGGATTCTTTGCCTGAAGACCTTGCGGGTTATCTATCACTTTACGCGTTCTTACCTGCACTTTGGCACTCTCAGAATTCCATACTTTGTAATTCTTAGCAACCGGGCCTTTCAAAGCTGAAGGACTGCTATTAGTTACTACAGGGACACTCGGTCCTATAGATTTGCCTGCTTTGGCATTCTTATAAGACGGCCCCGTGACAAAATCCTGCGGAAAAGCTACAGATGCAACTAGCATGGCAGCGACGAATAAAATCGACCTTTTCATTAGTTGTATAATTGGGTTTACACTTGTAAAAATATACGGATTTTGGAAAGCCAGAGTTCCTGAAATCAGAATTTTTTTAATCTTTTTTCAGGTTATTAGGAATTATATTTCCTTCTATTTTAAAAAACTTCTTAAATTCGGTTTAAAAAGAAACCATTTTTCAAATAAAAATTGTTTTTTTATAGTGATAAGGCAGATTGAAAAGAAGTTTTTGCCATATCTGCGCAAAAAATAAAAAACCGGGGCAAATATCACCCCGGCTTTTAAAACAATAGACCCTGTTTAATATTTTAGAAAGCAAAGACCGCTGCCAGCAAGAAGGATGACAGGTTTTTGCTTTGATTCATATCCTTATTCATAAAGAAATCATCACTCATGGTATCCAGTCTTAATTCAGGAATCAGAGTTAGGTTATTGCCAATTTTGGCATTGGCAGAAAATGTCAGAGCGAATACGTTCCCATCACCTGCATCGTTAATTCCTACTACTTCAGACAAACCCCCATTGAAGACACTGAAATATTCACCTCGAAGTCCTAATCCAAAGGTCTCTGAAGGTCTCGCTTGAAGATATCCTGCAAAACCATAAAAACCTGCTCCTTCCCCATCCGTATCCTGAACGTCTGATCCACTGAATACTTCTCCAGATTCGGAAGTGTTATAAGTCGTATTTACGCCTAGGTATAATACTTCAGAAAGTGAGAAACCTGTTGTTAAATCAATTTGGAATGTCTTTCCAAGTGAGGTTTGACCTGGAATCAAAGTTCCATCGTTGCTTAAAGTTCCATCCTGATCTCCATAAACCACATTCAGATATGTATTTCCCAAATCCGTAGAATAACCCAGTTGGCCACCCAGCGTGTAAGTGCCGTTTAAGTTGAATTCTGTCATATCCGTAGGATTCATGACAGCGGCAAGGAACGAAAACTTATCAGAAAGCTGAATATTTGCTTTCAAACCAGTATGAGAGAATGGTCCATAAGAGAACATGTAAGAAGTAGAGTAGTTAAAGTTGGCCGTTGGGGAGATCACTTCATAACCTAAAAAGGTATTGAAATTACCAAAAGTCAACGTCACCGCGTCCGTCACATTCCAATAGACGTACAATTGATTTAATATCTGGGAACTACCAGCTGAACCTCCTGAGTAAAGCGGTGAACCGAAAACGGCATCTTCACCTCTTGGTCCAAAAACCAAATCGACGACTGCGCCCACTTTTTTTCCTTCATATTTCGCAATAATATTTGCCATACCTAATGAAAATCCCGGAAGGTTACCGAAAGACGAGGCAGGGGCTTGGAAATTATCTCCTTTGTTAGGAGCATTGAAATTGGTGCGGAAATAAGCATCCACAGAACCTGACAATGTCAGTGCAGGAGTTTCTTCAATTGCTTCCTCTTCCTGAGCAAAAGTTAATTGCGTTGAAGTGATTGCGAAGCATAGTATTAGTAGTAATAGATTTTTCATTTTAATTTTGGTTGTTGGTTAATGATAGAGTTGACTAATAGGACCCCGGCCCGTTTGAAAGAGAGTCGCATTTTTTTCGTCGGGCGGGGTTCTTTATTGTTTGTGGATTATTCGTCGAATACGATGGTATATCCTCTGATTCCGTGTTCGTGAGAATCCAATCCTGATTTTTCGTGCTCTTCAGACACTCTGATACCCACCGTTACTTTAAGGACATAGAATATGATGAAGGCTGAAGTAAAGGCTGTGGCTCCGCATATGGCTGCCCCGATTAATTGAGTAAGGAAGGAATGGTCAGGGTTGGTGGAGAAAATCCCGACTGCCAAAGTCCCCCACACACCGCAAGTCAAATGAACTGAAACAGCTCCTACGACATCGTCTAATTTTAACTTGTCAAGAAGTATGGCAGAAAGTACCACAAGGATTCCTGCAACTAGTCCAATAATTATTGCTGAACCTGGAGTGATGACATCAGCGCTGGCAGTAATTCCTACCAAACCTGCCAAGATTCCGTTCAGAACCATTCCGAGGTCAAGTCTTTTGAAAGTAAAATATGCCGTGAAAAAACCACCCATTGCACCTGCACAAGCACCTAGACAAGTTGTCACCAAAACCATGGAGACTAAGGCAGGATTTGCAGAAAGCACAGATCCACCGTTGAATCCAAACCATCCGAGCCATAACATAAATGCTCCTATTACTGCTAGCGGGATACTAGCTCCTGGCTTGTCTACAGTTTTACCATTTACATATTTACCAATTCTTGGACCTACCAGGATTACTCCCGCTAAGGCTCCCCAACCACCTACTGAATGCACCAGGGTGCTTCCTGCGAAGTCATAAAAACCCATTTCTTTTAAAGCTCCGCCACCCCATTGCCAGCTACCGATCAAAGGATAGACAAGTCCGACAAAAAATAAGGTGAAAATCAAATATGCCCAGAGTTTAACCCGCTCAGCAATTGCACCGGATACGATAGTAGCACAGGTGGCAGCAAACATAGCCTGAAAGAGAAAATCTGTCCAATAGGTATATCCTCCACTGGCATAATCTGCAGTGACATCGGCATTCTCTGGATTAAACCAAAACATGCTCCATCCCGCTGAATCAAAACTGAACCATCCAGGAGTATCAAAACCGGGATACATTAAATAGAAGCCTACCGCCGCATAGGTCAGAATCCCTATTACCGGAGTGACCGTGTTTTTGAAAAGGATGTTCACTGTGTTTTTTGCCTGACCAAATCCAGTTTCGACTGTGGCAAATCCGAGGTGCATAATAAATACCAAGGCAGTACAGAGCATCATCCATACGTTATTTGTGGTAAAGAGATTGTTGGCGAGTTCTGCCGAAACATCCAGAGGGACGGCCACATCTTGGGCCAACAGGGTTGTATAATGCATCATAGGTTTGGGGTTAAATTTTGAACTACTTAGAAAATTTCAAAAGAGTGAGTGCTAAAGCTCGATTCGAATGTAATTAGAAATTAAACAAAAAAACAAACCACTTTTTGTAAAAAAAACATTTTTAATAAGTTTTACTGATCAAAATTGAATCACTTATTACATTTTTAACAAATTTTTATAAAAAATAGGATCATTTTTAATGCATACATTTAAAATCATATAATCCCAAAAAGCTTTAGATTATTTTCCGGAATCGATTACGAAAGAGCCATATAAGAATTTTATTGATATTATAAATTTATTTACAATACAAAATACTGAAATATGGGTTTTTACGGGATTTTAATACAAAATATAGTTATTGCGAAAAATATAAATTTCAAAAAAATGAAATTATTTTTAACCAACTATTGATTTTTTGACATAAAAATTGAGCAATCCAATTTATTGAGAGGCCATAAAATCAAAAAAACCTGAAATTAATCCAGGTTTAGGCATTTTTAAATACGGACATCGATTTATTTGCCAAGTATGGCAAATTCTTTAGCAAAATAGGTCAAAATCACTTTTGCACCTGCCCGCTTTATACTAAGTAAAACTTCCAACATCGCTCTTTCTCCATCAAGCCATCCCTTCTCTGAGGCGGCTTTAATCATACTGTATTCTCCGGACACGTTATAGGCTGCAACTGGAAGCGGATAATTATCATGAAGTAAGCGAATCACGTCTAAATATGACAATGCCGGCTTTACCATTAGGAAATCTGCTCCCTCATTTACATCAAGATCGGCTTCTATCAACGCTTCCTGAATGTTTGCCGGATTCATCTGGTAAGTTTTTTTGTCTCCAAACTTCGGTGCTGAATCTAATGCGTCCCGGAATGGCCCATAAAATGCACTTGCGTATTTTGCTGTATAGGACATGATGGAAGTATCTATATATCCATTTTCA
This sequence comes from Algoriphagus sp., assembly GCA_044373795.1. GTDB lineage: Bacteria > Bacteroidota > Bacteroidia > Cytophagales > Cyclobacteriaceae > Algoriphagus. The sequence continues at coordinate 32,723 of JBILPR010000012.1, forward strand.
TCCAATAAATCCCGGATATAACCAACTCTTCCGTCCATCATGTCTGATGGACCCAGAATATCCACCCCGGCATCCGCTTGCGCCAAAGACATTCTCCCCAGAATTACCAGGGTTTCATCGTTGAGTATCTTTCCGTTTTTCACCAAACCATCGTGCCCGTCGCTACTATATGGATCCATTGCTACATCCGACATAAGGCATACCTCTGGGAATTGCTTTTTAATTTCTCGCAGAGCTTTAAGGTAAA
>JBILPR010000469.1:0-3084 GCA_044373795.1 Algoriphagus sp.
GCTGCCTTCCACCGTGATTGGAAACGATGATACCATCCAGGCCCAATCGAATCGCTTTTTGGGTATCTTCCTCGCTTGCAACCCCTTTGAGGACAATTTTCCCTTTCCACATATCGCGAATCGGTGCAATTTTTTCCTCGTTTAATCTACCAGAAAAGGTCTGATTCATAAATAGGCCCAGTTGCTTGAGGTCAAGACCCTTTGGCATATAGGGCTTCAGATTCTCAAAATTGGGCTGTCCGTTGAAGAGCGTTCTTAAGGCCCAATCCGGGCATCCCATGATTTGCAGGAGGTTGCCGACGGACATCTTTGGAGGCATGGCGAGCCCATTTCTGATGTCTCTGGGACGAAAGCCGAAAGTCGGCACATCACAAAGTAACACCAAGACCGGACAGGCAGCGAATTCCGCCCGCTTGATTAGATCATCCCGAAGTCTGTTTTCTGCGGGGTGATACAACTGAAACCAAGCCCTGCCTTCTGTCAATTCACTCGCACGCTCGATACTCATGGTCGTGACCGTACTCAGGATAAAAGGCACATTGTGTTCGAAAGCAGCTTTTGCCAAGATCTCAGGAGCTTTGGGCCACATCAAGCATTGAAGTCCAACAGGCGCGATGCCAAATGGTGCATCGTACGTATGCCCGAAAAGCTCCGTACGCATGTCGGAGACGGTATGCTCAGACAAATATTGAGGGATCAACTGCACCTCTCTTAGCTCGCGTGTATTGCGATCCAAGTTCACGTCCTCATTGCAGCCTCCGTCCAAGTATTCAAAAGCAAAACGAGGAATTTTTGCTTTTGCGCGATTCCGCAGGTCGTCTATTCCAGGGTATCGACTATCGTATTTCCACTTACTCATTAGCTCAACAATTTCTTAAACCACATGTCTATTTTGTGCACGCTTGGCATAGATCGCTACCACCATCATGCACAACAGCGGCAAAATAAAGGAGAAGCGGATTTCGGGGATGAACCCAAAATACGCGAGGTCGCTCAGGCCTGTACCTCCCTGATCGATTATCGCCGCCTGTAACGGAGGCATCAAAGCGCCACCGACGATGGCCAGGATCAAGCCTGCTGAACCGATCTTCGCTTCATCTCCCATGCCCGAGAGCGCGATACCATAGATCGTAGGAAACATCAGAGACATGGCAAATGAAACTCCTACCAAAGAATACAAACCGATCATTCCATCCAATCCGATCGCTCCGCCCATAAAGAAGATCCCCAATAGGGCAAAGTAGAACATCAGCTTTGGTCCGGAAATATACCGGATAAGGAAAGTGCACACCCACCTCGCCAACAAAAAGCAGACGGTGGAGGCCACGACATAAACCATGGCATTCAACTGATCATCCGCAGGTCGTTCTGCATTGATCGCAGTGACGTATTGGTAGATAAAAGTCCACACCATGATCTGGCAAGCCACATAAAAGAATTGAGCAATGACCCCTTCGTAGTAGTTTTTGTTTTTAAACAGGTAATTGAAAGTAGTCTTCAAGTCAAGATTGACATGCGAATCAGGACTTTTGATATCGATCTTGGTCACCATGAAGGTCACGAGCACGGCAAGGACCACAAAACCTAATACCACGTAAGGCGCACTTACGACATTCAGATCGTGGGCGATAATCGCCTGCTTATCTACCAAGGCCATCGTCGAAGTAGCCCCCATCTCTGTTTGAAGTCGGTCCACCACAAAAATCCGAGCTACTACCTGTCCCGTCAAGGCCCCAATTGGGTTAAAAGCCTGGGCCAAGTTAAGTCGCTGGGTGGCTGTCGATGGGTCACCCATCGCCAGGATCATCGGATTAGCCGTAGTTTCTAAAAAAGCCAATCCAAATGTCAAGATGTAGAATGAGATCAAAAACAGGTCGTAGCTAACCAGTTGAGCAGCGGGAAACATCATAAATGACCCGGTGGCAAATAGGATAAGGCCTAATACAATCCCGGTTTTATACTTGTACTTCCGAATAAACAAGGCAGCTGGGATTGCCATGGTACCATACCCTCCATAAAATGCCAACTGGACAAGGGAAGCCTCTAGGTTGGAAATATCAAGGACATTTTTGAAAATCTCCACCATAGGATTGGTGAGATCATTTGGGAAGCCCCACAGGAAGAAGAGAGAAGTAACAAGAATAAAAGGCACCAGCAGCGCCTTGGAAATAACGGGGGATTGATTCATTTTGGGTATTACTTTTAGGTTATTGCTCGGTCAAGATGTACATACCCTCCATCCGGAAAAAGCCATTGTCCGGTAGTATGTGAACTTCTTTCTGAAAGCAGAAATATAGTAGTCGCTGCAATTTCTTCAGGAGTAGTCATTCTTTTTTCAAAAGGGATTTTCGAAATGATCTCCTTGATTTTCAATTCCGGATTTTCGAAAGTATTGAGCCACTTTTCATATAGCGGAGTCATTACTTCAGCAGGGACAACGGCATTTACCCGAATTCCGAAGGGAGCCAATTCAACGGCCCATTCTCTGGTAAGGGCAAGCTGTGCGCCTTTGCAAGCAGCATACCCCGAAGTCCCACCCTGACCGGTCAATGCTATTTTCGAACTGATATTGATAATTGAGCCTTGCGTCTCTTTGAGGTAGGGCACCGCATAATGTACCAAGTCGTAATAATGCGTCAGGTTTTTCATCAAGGAGCTCTTAAATGCAGCTGAACTACCCTCGATCAGACCGACACCGTCGTTGGCGCCGGCATTGTTTACCACTCCGTCCAATCTCCCAAAAGCTAGGATCGTCTGATCAATGATTCCCTTGCAGACATCCTCGTCACCCAACTCGGTCACGATGACCAGGGACTGACCGCCCTCCTCTTTAATGCGCTCAGCCAGCCGGTTGGCTTCATTTGCCGAGCGGCCAACGATGACGGGGATCGCGCCTTCATTGGCCAATTCCAGGGTAATGGCCTCACCAATACCCTTTGCACCACCGGTGATGATATATACTTTTCCGTCTAATTTTAAATCCATCTTAAGGTCAATTGGTTGAGTTATTAAAGCTGTAATACCATGATTAGCCTCATCTGCATACAACACATAAAAATTTTGGTAAAGGCAAGGGGGAATTTA
>JBILPR010000470.1:0-3077 GCA_044373795.1 Algoriphagus sp.
TTGCTTTTGCCTACACGCTCGATAAAAGGCTTAGAAATTTCATTAAATATTACCGTGTCGGATGTGAAGAATTTTTCTGGATCAAAACCTCCCGCTAGGGTGTCAATAAGTAAAGGTAATCCCACTGGCTGTTCGAGTTGCAAATTGTCTGTCAGTGTGATGACATTAGTTTTAGCTAGCTCAGCATAATAGCTTTCGACCGCAATATCCAGGCCTTCCTGAATATCCCTAACAAGTTGGTCTTGGATTATTTCAAACTGGGAATACATCCTCCAAACCTGTACTGCGATGCTTATCAGCAAAGTAACTCCGATCAAAATCCCTATTCGCTTGAAATTCAGTTTTTCCACCACGTAAAATTAGAAGGATAAAGAACCAGAAAAAACCGAGGTTAACACACGTTAACAGTGCTTAACTCTTTGTGTAGCTAGCTTTTTATTGGTTTGTATCGAAAACAAAACGCAATTTCAATCCGAAATAACAACCGACCCTATGCACGATAAATTTCTAATCCTCGCTTTTCTCTTTTTTCTGAGTTTGAGTATTCCTCAAGTAATTGGTCAAGGTTTGACAGGCAGAGCATATTATAAGTCTTCCTCCCAAATCAAGATTTCGATGGATTCTACGCAAATGGCTCCAGAGCAAATGGCTGAAATCCAAGCCCAACTTAAAAAGCAGATGGAGAAGGATTATATTTTATCGTTCACGCAAACTGAATCCAACTGGAAGCAGGCAGAAAGCCTGGGCGGGGGACCGGCTACCGCATCCTCAGGCGGCATGACGATGGTGATCAATACCGGAAGCGCTGACCGTGTCCTCTACAAAAACATTGCTGACCAAGCCTACGAACAAGAGCAAGAAATGATGGGGAAAGAGTTTCTGGTTAAAGATATTCTGGAACCGACCGAATGGGAGCTCACTGGCGAAAGCAAGAAAATAGGCAATTACACTGCTCAAAAGGCTATTTACTCCAAAATCATCGATTCGCAGCGATTCTCCACCGGTATGACCGAGATGGAGAATGTCAAAGACACGATCAATATCACGGCATGGTTTACTCCGGAGATTCCAGTTTCACATGGTCCTGAAAACTACTTTGGTCTGCCAGGGTTGATTCTCGAAGTGCAAAACCAAGGCAGAGTCTTGATTTGTGATAAAATTGAATTGAATCCATCAGCAAATCCTGTGAAAATTGATCGCCCAAAAAGAGGAAAAATAGTAAGCATAGAAGAGTTTCGTGTCGTTCAGGAAGAAGGAATGAAACAGATGATGAATCAATATCAGGGAAAACCGGGGGATGGGAATCAGTTTACGATTAAGATTGGGAATTAGAAGGGAGATGTAAGAGGCTAGATACAAAAGCCATTTGGTCCGTCTCAGTCTCAGTGATCAGTTTGCGGAAACCCAATTCCAGCTTCAATATTTCATATTATAGACTTCATATTTCTTACTTGACCAACGATGCTTTTTTTGAAGCGATTCTTATTTGCTTTTCTTCTTATTCTGATATCTGCCTCGGCTTTTTCCCAAACCAAGCCTCTGATCGGGCAGGTTTTGGATAGCCTGAACAGGCCTATCGCATACGCCAATGTGGTAGCAATCAATCAAAGCACGCAGAAGATCGGAGGCTTTGGCATCACCAACGAGGAGGGAAGGTTTAAGGTGACTTTGACCGAAGGTTCCCAATTTTTGATCAGGGTATCTTTCGTAGGATATCAGCAGTTCGAAAGGCTGATAACCGAATGGGATTCTGAAGTGCAAATGCAGATCGTCCTCAAGCAAAGTGATACGGAGCTTGGCCTCGTCGAAGTTGTTTCTGAAATGCCAGTCACTATGAAAGGTGACACACTTACCTATAAAACTGATGCGTTTACTACAGGAAATGAGCGAAAATTAGGGGATGTCCTGGAAAAACTGCCGGGATTTCAGATTGATGACAACGGGGACGTGAAAGTTCAGGGGAGAAAAGTTGACAAGGTTCTGGTCGATGGGAAGCCTTTCTTTGACGGAGACACTAAGCTCGCCACCAAAAATCTGCCTGCGAATGCAGTGGATAGGGTACAAGTTTTGAAAAATTTCAATGAGATTTCTCCGATTCGAGGTCTGGACAATGACGAAACACTGGCCTTGAACATCCAGCTGAAAGATGGGAAAAAGAACATGGCCTTTGGAGATGTCACTGCGGGAGGCGGACCACAGGAACGGTATCTGGGTCATGCCAATGTATTTTATTATGCACCAAAGCTTAATCTGAATCTCATCGGCGGAACCAACAATGTGGGCGAGCAGACTTTTACCCTTGAGGATTATTTTCGGTTTAGCGGAGGGATGTCCGGATTAGGTGGCAGGACGGGTTCGCAAGTCAGTCTTGGTTCAGACGATCTGGGTATTCCAATGGCCAGTCGAGACAATGCTGCTTCGCTGGAGACCACACTCGGAGCATTCAATTTCAATTTTAATCCAAGCAAAAAATGGAGGCATTCGGGCTTCCTGATCGGTTCCAATTCGGACAATAAACTGGGTAGTTCCTCTTTCCGAACCTATCTGAATTCAGGCGAAAACAACCAGGAATTGCTGACTTCTGCGAGCCGTGTGGAAAACAAATCCGGCCTGCTAAAATATGCTTTGGCTTTTACCCCAAAAGAAGAAACCTATTTCAAATACAGTTTCTTCGGGAAGGTGGCTGATATCGAAAACGGGAATTTGCTGAATTCTAATTTTGGGCAAATCGAGCAAAATCTGGCTACTCTTCAAACCAGAACACCTTATAGTTTGCAGCAAAAAGCGGAGTGGTATCATGCGCCAAGTGAGAAGCGAGTCTTTTCGATGGAAGCCAATTGGGAAAAGAAATTTCAAGATCCACTCTTCGATTTGACTACAAATCTGAAACCGTTTGCTGGCTTGTTGCCGGTAATGGACAAAGAGAGCTATCGGTTTCTTCAGCAACAGGAAATCCACTCACAAACATTCGAAGGAGCCTTCAACTATTATCAGATCTTAAATGCTACTAATCATTTGAACTGGTCTTTGGGCTACCAAAATATCGCACAAAGTTTAAGGGGAAATCTTGATCAAAT
>JBILPR010000471.1:0-3076 GCA_044373795.1 Algoriphagus sp.
AATTTTCGAACCTGATAGGATTTTAGCAAGTGACCATGAATATCGAATAGAAAATCTAAAAAAGATTGAATTTTCCACAAGTGACTATGAGGGTAAAAAGTATACAAATTACAAGTCAATTGATCCCAAGATTTCTCATGGAGTTCAAAATTGGGTTAGATTGAAAACGATTGATGATTCTGTTTTTGAATTAAATTTCCAATTGAGGTATGAAGATGAGTTTGAGAAGAAATTAAGAGATATCCTTATCAATTACCACTTAAAAGGCAAAATATCATTTCTTGCTTTGATTCAGTATATCGGAATTTCTGATAGCTATGAAGATATTCAAGAGTTCAAAAAGGAACTGGAAAAATTAAAGTCATGATTTTTTTGAAAGTTCAATCAATTCTTAAACCGTCCAGCTTTTGGGGGCTAGTTAAGAGAGATTTGGAGGTTTTTTTTTATTGAAGGTTTTGGATTGTGGGGGCAATCTAAATCCTACGAAAAGTGAAAAACGGTTTAGGCCACTTCCGGTAAAATTCCCAACTCAATCCTGATTTTTTCCGGAGTGACGGAAAATCCATTGATGTAGAAATTCTTAAACTCAGGTTTTTTCAAAAAATCCAACAGCTCAAATGGCCTGATTTCAATTTGTTTGTCATCCTGATTCCAAGTCAGGCCCGCTATGTCCAGTTTGACAAAAGACTTGGCCAAAAGATGCTTCACATATCCCATTTCGTATTGGATATTGATTGACTTTTTAAATACCCCGATGATTTCGCATGGGATACTCACTTTTGGGGTGACGATGGTAAACTGGTTGATTCCCGTTATGTCGATCTTAACATCCTTTTTGGAGTAATTATCGATCAAAAACTGAAGTTCCTTTTCCGTTAGGACGAGTTCCATGGATATGTGGTTGGTTAAAAAAGCCTTGATATTTTTCCGTTTCCGGCCTAGGGTTTTATACGTTTTTGCATGGAAGGCGAATGGGGAAATTTTGGTTTTCTTAGCTGACACTATGGAATTTTAACTTCCTCAAAAACTATTATGCGTATGGGAGAAAACAGCGGTACCAATTAAACTTAAAACCTGAAAAGCGTAATCGACAATCTAAAATGATTCAAACCTTTATGGTTTTGAAAACCTCAGAGGTTCAAAACTACCAGACCCAGGTTCCCACAGCCCCTGGATTCAATGTGCCTGTGAATCCATTTTCCTTCTCTTTTATGGTAAATGTTTTTGCAGCATCGGACTCATTTAAGACGATCAAAACCTTCTTTCCGTCAGGTCTCAGAAATGCCACATTGGGCAATCCTTCCAGAAGATTGCTGTCTATTCGAAGGGAATTTGGCTCCACAAACTTGCTCGCATGTGCAATGATGTAATAGGCCGGATTCCTCACGACGGAGTCCGCGTCGATTGTCACTGCTCCCAGACATTTGTCGCAACCGCCACGATCTGTATGCGGGGTAAGAGTTGGATTGGAAGTCAGATTCCATTCCAAAACGGTCTTCGCCCAATTGCGAGAGGCGCCGATGATTAAGTTTTTGATGTGCCAGGGCAGATCTCCTGCGAGATTTCCGGGTGCACCAATCCATTGCTCGGTGAAATATAGATTCTTGTCGGGATGCGCCTGATGCACTTCCATTAATGCTTCGATTTTGCCACCGTACAAGTGAAAAGCCGAGCCATCGATAAAAGGATTTGCCAGCGAATCATTCAAAACCGCGATCGGATAATCGGGTCTGTCGGCATTATGATCGTAGACAATGATCTTGGTTTTTATTTCCGCGTCGCGGAAAGCAGGACCGAGGTTTACTCCGATAAATCTCGACTGCTGCTCCGGAAGCATAAGTAAAGAAGGATTATTTCCGGGATGCAAAGGCTCATTTTGGATCGTAAGCGCATCGATAGTGATGCCTTCTTTTTCCATTTCCTGAATGTATTTGACCAGGTATCTGGCATAAGCATCTTCAAACTCAGGAAGCAAAGATCCGCCTCTTGTGTCTTTATTGTCCTTCATCCAAGCGGGAGGTGACCAAGGTGAAGCCATCAATTTGATGTCAGGACTGATTGAAAGGATCTCTTTCAAAATCGGGATGACGTCGTTTCTATCCGGTCCCAAATCAAATTTCAAAAGTTCCAGGTCTCTAAGCGTGGTGTCTATTTGTCCTGTGGACAATGTATCGGTAATATCATCGTAAGAAAAAGGAGTTTCATTCAGGTCTGAAGCTGCCACACTCAGTCTCAGGTAGGATATTCCAATCTGACCTTCGCCTTTACCGAAGAGCTCATTCAGTAAGTTTTTTCTGGCGGCTTTACTCATCTGAAGTAAATGAATTGCACTTCCCTGCGAAAGAGTAAACCCAAAACCATCCATCGTCTGGTAATTTGTTTCCTGATCGATGCCGATTTCAGGGAGATTTTCTTCTCCCGAAAGGATTGGGGTTGGTTGTTTTTGAAGGAGTACTCCCGCAGCAGGTTCAGTAAGCCAAAGTTCGACAGGAAGTTCTGTTTTTTTGTAGCAAGCGAGGCAGATAAGCAGGAGAGAGGCAGAGAGAAGTTTCTTCATTTTGGGGAAAAGAAAAAGCCCTGGAAATATTTCCAAGGCTTGAAATTCATTTTAAAAATCTCAGAATGCAAGTGCGGCGATGCCTAATTTAACAAAGCCAAGAATCAGGAGCCAAGAATCAAGGCATAAGACTTAAGATTTGAGATATAAGACATAAGATTTAAGACTGACCACACTGCAACTGATCGCTGTTACTGACTATTGTGACTGATCATAGCGACTGTGAATCACAACTGACAACCGGGAACCGACAACTCACAATCCACAACCGATATCACTTCCCGCTTCCAAAGCATTGCACTCCCATGAAATAAGGCATATTGTAAAATGATTTTTCGCCGTAGACCATTGCGCCGCAACCCAGGTATTCATGATGGGGATTCAAAATGCTCTTTCTGTGACTGGGCGACTCCATCCAAAGCCTTACAACTTCCCTTGCGTAAGAAAGGTAAGTATGGGGAACGATGACTTCACGCTTGGCACTCGCATAGGTAAAGAGTCCGCTTCGGGGTGGGTTTA
>JBILPR010000472.1:0-3067 GCA_044373795.1 Algoriphagus sp.
CTAAAATTCAGGCATGTCTTCTACAGCATTTCGGATGGAGTTTTGGGATTGGACATTTCCCAATATCAGGACAAGATCCGGTGGGAAGACTTCCAGCTCAATCACAAAAATGAATTAATTGAATTCATCGTAGTTCGGGCCACTTTTGGGAAGGATCAAAAGGATATTCAATTTGAGCGAAACTGGAAAAACATATCCGAGCTTCCAGTTAAAAAAGGAGCTTATCACTATTATCGCCCGAACGAAAACAGCACGTTGCAGGCTGAGAATTTCATTGAAACTGTCAAGCTTTCACCGGGAGATTTCGCTCCGATCCTGGATATTGAGCGTCAGTCTACCATCCAGACAAATGAGAATCTGCGTAAAGGAATCCGGAATTGGCTCGCTATCGTGGAAGCGCATTACGGAGTAAAACCTATCATTTACACCGGAGACAGCTATTTCAAGGACCATTTAGACGGGAATGACTTTCAGGATTATCCGCTTTGGATCGCGAATTATAACCTGGTCAGGAAACCCAAAACTAATCATTGGGTGATTTGGCAGTTTTCGGAGAAAGGTGAAATGCCCGGAATCAAAGGCAAAGTCGATTTGAATGTACTGCGGGGAGGGAAAAACGCGCTGGATAATCTGCTGATCTCCGAATAATTGGATAATTTCCGAAAAGCGGTTAGATTCCAATTTAGCTCGAGCTTATGAAAAATATCCTCCTCTTTCTTTGTCTTTATTTATTCTATTTTCAGTCAGCCGCGCAGAACAAACAGCCCAATATCCTTTTTCTCATTGCTGATGACTGGTCTTATCCACATGCGGGAGTTTATGGCGATCCGGTAGTTCGTACACCTACTTTTGACTGGCTAGCTGAGGAGGGCGCACTTTTCACTCATGCATTCACCGCCTCGCCATCCTGCTCACCATCTCGGGCTTCGATTTTATTGGGTCGATACCCACATCAAAATGGCGATGGAGGAAACCTTTGGTCGGAATTCCCGAATGCTAATCCCACCTATGTTCAGATTTTAGAATCAAATGGCTATTTCGCCGGTTCCACAAGAAAAGGATGGGGGCCCGGAGAACACAAGGTGACTGGTTTTGTCAATAATCCTGCAGGAAAATCCTTTGAAGATTTTGCCACATTTATGAATGAAAAACCAAAAGAGCAGCCTTTTACTTTTTGGTTTGGAAGCTCGGATCCGCATCGGGAATACGTGGCCAATACGGGGATTCAGTCTGGAATGAAGCTTCAGGATGTGATTGTACCAGGATTTTTTCCAGACAATGACTGTGTGCGAAATGATATTTTGGATTACTACTTTGAGATTGAGCGGTTTGATCGGGAGAGTGGTCAACTCATCGCTTTGCTGAAGCAAATGGGCGAATTGGACAACACTATAATCGTGATGACGAGCGATAATGGAATGCCATTTCCCCGAGCAAAAGCAAATCTTTACGATTACGGAACCCGAATGCCACTTGCCATTCGATGGCCTGAAAAAGTCAAGCCGGGTACAGTAATCGATGCTTTTGTGAATTTTGTAGACTTTGCCCCAAGTTTTGTAGAAGCGGCAGGCTTGAGTCAAAATAGCATGTCAGGTCAATCCCTCTGGGCATTTTTGGCAGGAGAAAATCAGGATAGAGAGCAGGTTTTTCTTGAGCGGGAGCGCCACGCAAATGTGAGGAAAGGTGACCTCAGCTATCCGATGCGTGGAATCCGAGATCAGAATTACCTCTACATCTGGAATCCCATGCCGGAGCGAAATCCTGCCGGGGACCAGAATGTCCATCAATCTGTGGGTCAATATGGAGATGTGGACCATTCAATCACCAAGTTTTTGATCATGGAGATGGAAGGAAAAGCGACATTAGGAAAGCCAGATTTATTCCAATTGAGCTTTGGGCCACGGCCCGAAGAAGAACTCTATGATGTGAGAAATGATCCATATCAGCTGAATAACTTAGCTAATGAACCCACACTTTCTTCAATTAAGGCAAAGATGAAATCTGAGTTGCTCCAATGGATGACAGAAACCAGCGATTTGCGGGCTGATGATCCACGCTCGTCGTTTTGGGATGTGGTTCGTTACACCCCTACTTACCAAATGAAAGACGCCGAAGTTTCTCAACGAATCTTGGAATATCGGATCATGCCACCGTTTGGTTCTGCTTCGCAAAAAGGAATTTCTTGTTATTGAAATCAAACTGATTTTTAGGAATTTATTTCAAATTCAAAAGCTCCAACACCGCTTCATCTCCTTGCAGCGCATAGGAAGGAATCGGGTTTTTCTCGTTGAACACCCGCAATTCACCGGCAGAAAGTAGCGTCACAAAGCTCTCATCAAAGCCATCCTGATATGGAAGACGACCTGCATTCAAGCCCAAATAATGTCCAAAAAAGTTGTAAACCGGAAAGCGCTTATTCGGTCCATAATCATGGCGTTCCGCCGGTAAGTGCACATTATCGATCTTACTTTCGGCATCATACAACGCATATACTTTTTGAATGTATGGAAACTCTATTCTTGGTGTGTTTTTGGTCCAGTCGCCTCCATCAGAAACCAAAAGTAATGGTCTTGGAGCTGCCAAAGCGGCAATTTCCACATTATTGGTCTGGTGATTTTCGCTTTTGTGCACAGGCATTCCGCTTTCGCATTCACAGCCGCCAAAAAAGTAAGCTGAAACCATTACCACGGGTGCGGAGACTTTGATCCGTGGATCCAAAGCTGTAATCAGGATGGTCTGCGTTCCCCCGCCGGATTCTCCGGTGACTCCGATCCGGTCAGGATCTACATCAGGCCGGGAAATCAGGTAATCGATTACCCGTTGAGAATTATAAGTTTGGATCGTTAAGGCAATGGGAATCTTGTGATCAACCTGCTTGGAATCTCCATACCCGATCATATCATATGCGAAAACCACCGCTCCCATCCGGGCAAAGGCGGCACTGCGCTTTTGCATACTTTCTCCAAATCGCAAATCCGGTCCATGTCCATGAACACTGAGAATCCCCGTACTTTTTTGGAAAGGAGCCTCTACGGACGGACGATACAGATTGCCTGTGATGAAAAAG
>JBILPR010000473.1:0-3060 GCA_044373795.1 Algoriphagus sp.
AACCTTCCAACTTCACAATCCTACAAATATCGAACGTCGAATGATGAATGTCGAACATCGAAGTGTAGGTAACTTTTCAACTTTTCAACATTGCAACCTTCCAACCTCCAACTTTTCAACTTTCCAACCTTACAACCTTTTCCAAAGCCCCCAAAAACGCCTCATTCTCCGCCCTTGTCCCAACCGTAATTCTCAGACAATCCTCACAAAGAAGAACCTTGGAGCGGTTTCTCACGATCACTTTTTCTGTAATCAAATCATCATAAACTTGTCCTGCGTTCGGGATTTTAACCAGAAGGAAATTGGCATGGGAAGGATAAATCTTCTGGATAAAAGGAAGTTTTTCCAGTTCAGCCTGAAGAAATTCCCGCTCTTCGAGAATCTCCCGAATCATGGTATTCACCTTTTCTTTGTTTCGGATAGCTGCCAAAACCGTCTCCTGAGTCAAACCTGAGATGTTGTAAGGAGGCTTGATTTTATTCAGGATTCGGATGATTTCTTCCGAGGCGAAAGCCATTCCCAGCCTCAAAGATGCCAATCCCCAGGCTTTGGAGAAAGTCTGCATCACGAGCAGATTTGGATAGTCGTCCAGATGAGTCGTAAAGCTCGGTTCGTCGCTGAAGTCAATATACGCCTCATCGACCACCACCAAACCTTTGAAATTGTCAAGCAAGTAAAGGATATCCTCCCTCTTCACCTTGTTTGCCGAAGGGTTGTTGGGTGAGCAGATGAAAAGGATTTTGGAGTGTTCGTCAGCTTTGGCCAGGATCCTCTGCGGTTGCAACTGAAAGTCCTCAGTCAACGGGACTTTTCTGATTTCCACGTCGTTGATCGATGCGCTCACCTCGTACATTCCGTAGGTCGGCGGAAGCAAAATCACGTTGTCTTTTCCGGGATTGCAAAATGCGCGATACAGCAAATCGATTGCTTCGTCCGAACCATTTCCCAGGAAAATCTGCGAAAGGCGAACTTCCTTGATCTCCGATATTTCAGCCTTTAAAGCAGTTTGATACGGGTCCGGATATCGGTTGAAATCCTGATCTGTGACCGAACCGAATGGGTTTTCATTGGCATCCAGGAACACTCCTTCTTTGCCGGTGTACTCGTCTCGTGCAGAAGTATAAGGCTGCAATTTGGCAATATGTGGCCTAAGTAATGATTTCAGGTCAAAGCTCATTTTGAATTGCTTTTCAAGTAATTAAGGCGAATCGTTACCGCGTTTTTATGCGCTTCCAAGAGTTCGTTGGCAGCCATGATCTCAACCGTTGGACCCAGGTTTTTTAAACCTTCCGGGCTGATTTTTTGGTAAGTTATTTTCTTGAGAAAACTATCCAAAGACACACCGCTGTAGTTTTTGGCGTATCCGTAGGTTGGCAGGGTGTGATTGGTGCCGGAAGCATAATCGCCTGCAGATTCGGGCGTGAAGTTTCCGATGAAAATCGATCCTGCATTGTAGATAGCATCGACCACCTCGTCCTCATTTTCCACCGCGATGATCAGGTGCTCGGGCGCATATTGATTGATCAAAGCCAACGCTTGTTTCTGATCTTTCATCACGACGATCTGTGAATTATCAAGCGCCTTTATGGCGATTTCCTTGCGAGGCAAATCTTCCACCTGCAGGTTGATTTCCTTGATCACTTTTTTGGCAAACTTTTCCGAAGGAGTAACCAATACAACCTGACTGTCGACTCCATGCTCTGCCTGCGAAAGCAAATCGGAAGCGACGAAAGCCGGGATGGCCGTTTCATCTGCATAGACCAAAACTTCGGAAGGCCCGGCCGGCATATCAATCGCCACGCCGTATTTGGTCGCCAATTGCTTGGCGGCAGTCACGTACTGATTTCCGGGACCGAAGATTTTATCCACCTGCGGAATGCTTTCAGTGCCAAAAGTGAACGCACCGATCGCCTGAGCTCCGCCGACTTTCATGATCTTGCGGATGCCAATCAGATCGGCTGTGTACAAAATCGCAGGATGGATTTTGCCTTCCCGGTTTGGGGGAGTGCAAAGAACGATTTCTGAGCAACCTGCGAGTTTTGCAGGAACGCCCAACATCAAAACGGTGCTGAAAAGGGGAGCGGTTCCTCCCGGAATATAGAGCCCGACTTTCTGAATCGGGACACTTTTTCTTCGGCAAACCACGCCCGGCATCACTTCCTCGATCAATTCGGGAGTGGCCTGAGCAGCGTGGAACCGCTCAATATTTACTTTGGCAACCTGGATCGCAGTTTTCAATTCCTGCGAAACTGCTTCTTTGGCATCGTTAATTTCTTTATCACTTACGAATAAGCTGTCCAATTGCACATGGTCGTATTCCAATGCAAACTTCAGCAACGCTTTGTCACCGCTTCGCTGAACTTTGCGCAGGATCGGCTTCACTATTTTATTGATCGCCTTTGTTTTTTGAACCGGCCGGGCCAGCTCCTTCTGCCAAATGTCCGCTTCGGGATTGAGTAGGAGTTTCATTTGTGCTATTGTTATAAGATGCGTAATACTGATTAGATGACCATTTTTTCAATCGGAACGACCAGAATCCCTTCGGCTCCGGCAGCTCTGAGTTCCTCGATATTTTCCCAAAACTGATCTTCGCTCAGCACCGAGTGAACGGATGACCAACCCGGCTGTGCAAGTGGCAAAATAGTCGGGCTTCGCATTCCCGGAATCAGGCTGATGATTTTTTCAAGCGATTCGTTGGGTGCGTTTAGCAGGACGTACTTGCTGCTTCTTCCTTTTTGGACCGCATTGATGCGGAAAAGTAGCTTGTCAACGATGGCTTTTTTCCAGTCGGCCAAGTGGTTATTAGCGATCAGAACGGCTTCGGATTTGAAGATTTCTTCGACTTCCTTCAGCCCGTTCATCATCAGCGTGGAGCCGGAGCTTACGATATCGCAGATTCCTTCTGCTAACCCGATACTTGGAGCGATTTCCACCGAACCGCTGATTTCGTGGATCGAAGCGTCTATTTTCTTGAGATTCAAGTAATCTCCCAGGATTTTCGGATAGGAGGTGGCTATATTTTTCCCATGGAAATACTCAACTCCTGAATATTCTTCACCT